>NZ_ALOW01000033.1:0-168611 GCF_000292385.1 Acinetobacter sp. GG2 | reverse complement strand
TGGCGTCCCTACGGGGATTCGAACCCCGGTTACCGCCGTGAAAGGGCGATGTCCTAGGCCTCTAGACGATAGGGACTTGATGAGGCAAACACAAAGGATCTTGGTGGAGCCAAGCGGGATCGAACCGCTGACCTCTACAATGCCATTGTAGCGCTCTACCAACTGAGCTATGGCCCCAGTTTGTGTGAGCGCAATATTAGGGTGAATGCGCTCACACGTCAACAAAAAAATGAATTAAGCTTCGCTAGTTGCTTCATTTTTCGGCAATTTTAAGCTTTCATTGAGTTTTTCCCAGATTTTTACTTCTTTTTTGCTCGGTGCACCCACAATTTCTAATGCATGTCTTAAACGAGCAAAGGTTAAATCAGGACCAATCGTAACCATTGATTGCATCACTGGTGTTGAACTGGTTGAACCGGCAATTGCAATAAAGAACGCTGGCATAAAGTCACGTAATTTAATGCCCATCTGATTTGCCAAGTCCATTAAGGTTTGGCTAACCGTGTCATTATTCCAAGTAAATTGACCTTCAAGACGCCAAATTGCAAATTGTAAGCTTTGACGAACTTGTTCTTGAGTCAATTTTTTACTTTCAAACATTTCGGCTGTAATTTGTGGCATATGGTTAAAGTAAAAACCAGCCCAATTCACAGCTTCAGAAAGTAAATTAATACGTGGTTGAATAGCCGCAGCAATGTCTTCTAAAGTGCTGCGATCACTTTTCCAAGTAAGTAATCGGTCTAATAATTGGCCTGGTGTTAAGCCTTTAATCCATTGACCATTTAACCAATTGAGTTTTTCAACATCGAAAATTGGGCCACCTAAAGATACACGTTGAATATCAAAGTGATCCATCATGTCTTGCAGGGTGAATACTTCACGCTCATCTGGCATTGACCAGCCCATACGGCCTAAATAGTTGAGTAAGGCTTCTGGTAGAACACCGATATCGCGGTAGTAATTAATTGATGTTGGGTTTTTACGTTTAGATAACTTCGATTTATCTGGGTTGCGTAATAATGGCATGTGGCAAAGTGTTGGCATTTCCCAGCCAAAGTATTGGTAAAGCAACTGATGCTTTGGTGCAGATGGAAGCCATTCTTCACCACGTAATACATGAGTGATTTCCATTAAATGGTCATCAACTACATTGGCTAAATGGTAAGTTGGCAAACCATCTGTTTTAAGAAGAACTTGCATGTCGACTTGTGCCCAAGGAATTTCTACTTCCCCACGCAATAAGTCATTAAATTTACATACACCTTCTTCTGGCACTTTCATACGAATGACATGAGGTTCACCTGCTTCAAGGCGGCGAGTAACTTCTTCTTGAGAAAGCTTTAAACCACGACCATCATATTTTGGTGTTTCACCACGAGCTTGTTGCTCGGCACGCATTTGATCTAGTTCTTCGGCTGTCGCGAAACAGTAAAAAGCATGACCTTTTTCAACAAGTTCTAACGCGTATTGCTTATAAATTCCCATGCGCTCTGATTGGCGATAAGGTGCGTGAGAGCCGCCTACATCTGGACCTTCAGACCAGTTTAAACCTAACCAGCGTAATGAATCTAAAATCATTTTTTCAGATTCTGGCGTAGAGCGAAGCTGGTCTGTATCTTCAATTCTTAAAATAAATTCCCCACCGTGTTGTTTTGCAAAACACATATTAAATAAAGCAATGTAGGCAGTACCAACATGTGGGAAACCAGTAGGAGAAGGTGCAATACGAGTACGAACTTTCATAGATTATGGGTCAAAATAAAAATTGAAACTATTATAACGAAAAAGCCCAGTATTCTGACGTTTTTATTTAACGACAGACTGGGCTTAATTTGAAACGATGAGGGGCCGTTTCAAATATTAAGAGGTATGCGGCTGGAAGATTGCCTGAACAAAACGTGAAAAACGTTCATGCTGTGCAGCAAGAAAATTTTGAGTAGGTGTTACACGAATAGTGTTAAGTACTTTTAGCTCATCATCTGTAGATGGTAAGGCTATGGTATTACGTTTTTGTTGGTCTAACGCTTTTTCAATAAGCGAAGACTGACGGTCAGAAACGCTTTTGCTCGGTGTATCTTTGAGTGCTGCGGCAGTAGATAATTGCGATGCAAAACTGAGCACCAAACCCAAACTCAAAGCTTTTCCATAATTAATTTTCATTTTTGCTCATCCCCTCAGTATGTACATTTCGTCTATTTTTTGAGTTTAACCAAATGTAAATTACGGTAACGCTACGATTCAAACATAAATTTTAATAAAAAAGTAGAACTATGTCACACTTTTTACAAAAAATACCTTTATTTCACCTTGGTATCTTTCAAATGTAGCCTATCTGTATCCATTACGTCTCATTATTTAACAAATTAATGTGTAGATAAAGTGAAGACTATAAATAAACTATAAGAATAATTACAAAACTTTTCGAAATTATGAATAAAAAGTAATCGTTGATTATATCTTTTAAAGTAATTAGCAAACCTTAAAATATTATAAGTGTTTGATTGAAAAATAGAAAAATAAAAATAATATTAGGGTTTAAAATAAATTGGATTTTTTAATAAATGAAAAAAATAGCAATAATTGCAGTTGCAACATATATGGGGTTGGCAGTAACTGCGGTGCAGGCTGCGACTACATTTTTAAATGTTTCTTATGATCCAACCCGCGAATTTTATCAAGAATATAATCAGGCATTCGGAAAATTTTGGAAACAACGTACTGGTCAGGATGTCGATTTTAAACAATCCCATGGTGGTTCAGGAAAACAGGCTCGAGCCGTAGCAACTGGTCTTCAGGCTGACGTGGTGACTTTGGCTTTAGCAAACGATATTGATGAAATTGTTAAAGCAGGATATATCCAGCCAAACTGGCAAAAAGAATTTCCTAATAACTCGGCACCATATACATCTACAGTCGTGTTTTTGGTTAGAAAAGGTAATCCAAAAAATATTCGTGACTGGAATGATTTAACTAAGCCGGGTGTTGAAATTATTACGCCTAATCCGAAAACAGGCGGGGCACCGCGCTGGATTTATCTTTCTGCATGGGGATATGCTTTAAAACAGCCAGGTGGAAATGATGCAAAAGCAAAAGAGCTGGTTAAAAAACTTTATCACAATGTCAAAGTGCTAGATTCTGGGGCACGTGGTTCGCTTACTACATTTGCTGAGCGCGGAATTGGAGACGTTCTACTTTCTTGGGAGAATGAAGCATTATTGGCAACTAAAGGCCTTGATAAAGATAAATATGAAATTGTTTACCCATCCATTTCAATTTTGGCAGAGCCATCTGTTGCGATTGTAGATAAAACAGTCGATAAGGATGGTAACCGTACTTTAGCCAAAGGGTATCTCAACTTCTTATATTCACCTTTAGGGCAAGAGTTGGCCGCTAAACATTATTTCCGTCCACGTAATCCTCAGGTCGCTGCTAAATATGCAGCACAATTTCCAAAAATTAAATTATTTACAATTAATGATGTTTTTGGTGGATGGGCAAAAGCTCAGCAAACTCATTTTGCCAATGGAGCCATCTTTGATCAGATTTATGATGGTAAACAGTAAATAAAATATGTGCAGTTCTCTAGTTTAAAAATTACTTAAACTTTTAATATTGAAGCAAGTGAACCTGAAAAGGTGAGCTTGCTTTTTTATTTTGCTTAAAAAATGCAAAGAAAACGGTTTTCTCTATGAAAAATTAATATTTTCCTACAAAAAGCCGTTTGGTGTTCATCATAAACAAGGTGATAATGTGCAGTTACATTTTTACGCTATGATTTAACTCCTATGTCGCATATTTCTGTCTTACTTTTTGAGACCGTTGAAAGCTTATTGGCAGATCGCACAACTGGGGTGTATATCGATGCAACCTTTGGACGAGGCGGGCATACGCGCTTGTTATTGTCTAAACTCGATGAAAATGCCCGAGTATATGCTTTTGATAAAGACCCTCAAGCTTTGGAAGTTGCAGCTGCCTTGGCACAAGAAGACCCAAGATTTACCATTATTCATGCAAGTTTTGCTGATATAAAAGAAAAAATGCAGGAAATTGGGGTGCAAAGCGTTGATGGGATTATGGCTGACCTAGGTGTGTCTTCTCCTCAATTAGACCAAGCAGAACGTGGTTTTAGTTTCATGCAAGACGGCCCTTTAGACATGCGCATGGATAATTCTAAAGGCTTGACGGCTGCTGAATGGTTACTTGAAATTGAAGAAGAACAATTGGCTAATATCATTTATCAATACGGTGAAGAACGATATAGTCGACGTATTGCGAAAGCAATTAAACAAGCCGGAAAATTAGATACTACGGCGCAATTGGCTGAACTTGTAAAAACAGCTCATCCAAAATGGGAAAAGCATAAGCATCCAGCTACGCGTACTTTTCAGGCAATCCGTATTGCTATTAACAAAGAACTGGATGATATTGAAGTGTTTTTGCCGCAAGCTGTAGACTTGCTTAAACCAAAAGGACGTTTGTCGGTGATCAGCTTCCATTCGCTTGAAGACCGCTTGATCAAACAGTTTATTCAAAAAGAATCAACTTTGGCCGAGGATTCTGGTTGGGGTATGCCAGAGCAGCAGGTTGATACAAGAAGATTAAAGAAAATTTCGCGGGTTCGTGCGAGTGAACAAGAAGTAAAAGCGAACCCACGTTCACGTAGTGCATGGCTTCGGGTTGCTGAACGCTTGGAACAAAAAGGCGAGTAATGAAAAGCAGTGATGAAATCGAAACCACAGGAAAAAAAGTGGTCAAAAAATTCGTAGTGTATGCAGTCATGGTGGCAGTGGTTTTTATCAGTGCCATGATGGTGGTATTACAGGTGTTTGAGTATCGTCATGATTATAGAGAGCTAAGCTCTTATATGCGTGAACGTGACGATCTCAATGCTGAGTGGGGACGTTTATTGATTGAGCAGCAAACGTTTGGTGCTACTGCTCAAATTGGTACACGCGCTGTCACACAATTACGAATGTTTTCGCCACCTGCTGCAGAAACGGTGGTAATTTCTTTACCGATGACTCCAGAGCACAATAAGTAAGGCCTTGCTGTATGGTAGATAAGCGAACAAAGCAAACACGAAAAAAACAGCAGTCTATTTCGGAAAAACCAAGTCTTGCCTTTGATATGTGGCGGTTTTATCTGCTCTGGGCAGTGGTACTACTGTGTTTTGTGGTATTAATTGCGCGTGCATTTTATGTTCAAATCATTAATAAGGACTTTTTACAAAATAAGGCCAATGCCAATATTTTGCGTACTGAACGTATAGAGGCTATGCGTGGTGTGATTAGCGATCGCCACGGTGTGCCTTTAGCGATTAGTAGTCCAATCATGAAAATTGTGATGGACCCGCGTGATTATTTTGAAACCAAACATTTATACGATCAAATTACGGCTGAATTAAAACAAGATCCAAAAAATCGTAAATTAAAACGCCAGTTACCTGATAAAAATTTAAACCTAGATGAGCTTGCTGATGTAGTTGGTGTTGATCGTGCTGATCTTAAGAAGCAGATGAATGCGCGTCCGCGTTCTCGCTATCTAGTTTTGAAAAAAGAAGTTCCACCGCAACAAGCTGACCTTATTATGAAAGGCAACTTCCAAGGGGTCTATGCGGAGAAAACTTACAAACGCTATTATCCGCAACCACAGCCTAACGCCCAAATTATTGGCTTGACCAATAGTGATGGAAAAGGTGTTGAGGGTTTGGAAATGCAGTTGAATAAACAGCTTTCTGGCGTCGATGGCGAACAAAAAATTATTCGTGATAAGCGCGGTAATCGCTTAAAAGTTTCTGAAGTAATCCGTGAGGGCGAGCCGGGTGAGAACATCACTTTAAGTATCGACTCTCGCTTACAGTATATTATGTATCGTGAATTGACGGCCGCAGGCGTTGCGAATAATGCACGTTCAGCAACGGCTATTGCGGTTGATGTTAAAACTGGTGAGATTTTAGCAATGACCAGTTGGCCATCTTACAACCCAAATGATAAGAATGGCTTATCTAATAAAGATGCTATGCGTAACCGTGGTGCGATCGATATGTTCGAGCCGGGTTCAACCATGAAACCATTCACGATTTCATCTGCTTTGGAAACTGGGCAATATACGCCGAATACCATTGTAAATACCTCACCCGGCTCAATGCGTCTGGGTTGGCATACGATTCGTGATACCCATAACTACGGGGCTTTGACTGTAACTGGTGTCATTATTAAGTCATCAAACGTAGGTTCTGCAAAAATTGCATTATCACTTCCGAAAGAGACATTGCCGACCTTCTTTAAGCGTGTTGGATTTGGTAAGCGTTCTGCAGTGAAGTTCCCGGGTGAAAGTGCTGGTTTAGTACTTCCTGTAAGTAAATTAAACTCTTCTCAAATTGGTACCATGGCTTATGGTTATGGTCTAAACGCAACTATTCTTCAGTTGGCACAAGGCTATGCGATGCTTGCAAATCATGGCGTCGAAATGCCATTAAGTTTGCATAAATTGGATCAGGCACCTAAAGGTGAGCAGGTTTTAAATCCTAAAATTGCTGATCAAGTCTTGTTAATGCTTGAGCAAGTGACTATGCCGGGTGGTACGGCGACACAGGCCAATATCCCGGGGTATAGAGTAGGCGGTAAAACAGGTACCGCTCATAAATTACGTGCGGATGGTAAAGGTTACTCAAATAGTGAATATCGTGCTTTATTTGCTGGCGTTGCACCAATCAGTGATCCGCGTCTAGCTGTTATTGTGGTTGTGGAGAATCCACAAGGTCGTTATTACGGTGGTTTGGTTGCTGCCCCAGTTTTTGCTCGTATTATGCAAGAGTCGCTACGTTTAATGAACGTACCGCTTGATAAGCCACTTAATACTCCACAGAATCCTACTCGCAGGTAAGCTATGACTGTTTCTTTTCAAGAAATTAATCCAATCGAGATTGATGCACAATGGCCTCACCAGCCATTTCATGGCTTTGGTTTAGATAGTCGTAAAATCGAAACAGGCCAAATTTTTATTGCTTTGACCAGTTATAGCCAACCTGAAAAAACACGTACATTTGCTGAAGCAGCTTTAGCAAATGGGGCACTTGCTGTCATTAGTGAAACCGAATTAGGTGTTGCAAATGAGTGGGTATGCCCTGATGTGCGCCAGCGTATGGGTGAGTGGCAAAAACGTTATTTACAACAGACTGATACAGTTAAACCATTAAGGATTATTGCTGTAACAGGGACAAATGGTAAAACGACTATTTCTCGCTTAATTGCTGAGTTAATTAGTTCACAACAGCAGCGCTGTGCAGTGATGGGGACGACTGGTAATGGTATTTTACCGGACTTGACACCTTCTACGCATACCACTCTTGATGCTCTACAATTACAAAATGAATTACATGCTTATGCTAAGCAGGGTGCAACTTTTGCTTCATTAGAAGCGAGTTCGCATGGTCTTGAGCAGGGGCGACTAAATGGCTGTGAGATTGAAATTGCTGTTTATAGTAACTTAAGTCGTGACCATCTTGATTATCATGGCACTTTAGAAGCTTATGCAGAAGCAAAGGCTCGTTTGTTCCAATTTAATTCATTAAAAATTGCTGTTATTAATTTAGATGATGCACATGCAGATGTAATGATTAAGTCTGCTCAGAATAATCCAGCGCAACCTAAAATTTTGACTTATTCATTAACTCAAAATACAGCCGATTATTACATTACCGATTTAAGCTATAGCTTGACTGGTGCAACCTTTAATCTGGTATGTCAGCAAGGTTCATTTACGGTAGAAAGTCCGCTATTAGGCCATTTTAATGTTGAAAATTTGATTGCCGCGCTCATAGCTGCTGAGCAAGCTGGTTTCGATTTACAAGCATTAGTTAATTTTGTTCCTAAACTAGTTGGTGCCCCAGGCCGAATGCAAGTCATTCGTGATGATGAGCGATTGTTTGTAGTCGATTATGCACATACACCAGATGCATTAATTCAAGTGCTTAAGACCTTAAAGCGACATGTCTCTAATGAGCTTTGGGCGGTATTTGGATGTGGTGGAGACCGTGACCGTGGTAAGCGTCCACTCATGACTCAAGCCGCTTTAGATGGTGCAAATCCGGTTATTTTGACTTCAGATAACCCAAGAACAGAAGACCCTGAACAGATTTTTACTGACATGAAGCAAGGAATCGATTTTTCAGGGCACCGTATGCATGAAATTCATGACCGCCGTGAAGCAATTAAATTTGTTGCAGAACAAGCTCAAGCTGGTGACATTGTAGTGATTGCCGGTAAAGGTCATGAAAATTATCAAGAAATTAATGGTGTGCGTCACTGGTTTGATGATGTGGTTGAAGTGCGTTCTGCGATTGATGCACAACATCATACGGTAGATGCTGCTTACCCTGCACAATAGGAACAATTATGCATACTTCAACCACCAGTACCGTGCCTTTGGAACCGTGGACAGCTCAACAATTACAACAGGCAACACAGGGTTACTGGCATAAAGACCAGATCCCTCAAACTGAAATTAAACGTATTTTGACTGACTCGCGTCATGCAGAAAGTGGGGACGCCTTTTTAGCACTAAAAGGTGAACGTTTCGATGCACATGATTTTGTTGCACAAGTTGCAGCAAAGGGTTGTCAAATTGCGATTGTTGAACGTCCATTAGATGTTGATATTGCTCAGCTTGTGGTTGCTGATACTCGTTTAGCTTTGGGGCAACTTGGTGGTTATCGCCGTCAACAAAATGCTCAATTGAAAGTGATTGCTTTAACGGGAAGTAGTGGCAAAACTACCACGAAAGAAATGCTAGGAAGCATACTGTCACGTTTAGCACCTACACTCATTACGCGAGGCAACTTAAATAATGACCTTGGCGTGCCGATGATGCTGCTTGAGCTTCGCAAGGAACATCAATACGCGGTGATGGAACTTGGTGCAAATCATCAAGGTGAAATTGATTACACATCAAAACTCGTTCAGCCACACGTCGCGGGCATTTTAAATATTGGAACTGCTCATTTAGGTGAGTTCGGTGGACGTGATGGCATTTGCCGTGCTAAATCGGAAATTTATCGTCATATTTTGCCTCAGGGCGTTGCTATTGCTCCGCAACAAGACGATTTCACTGCCGAGATTCGTGAAGCAGCCAAAGATCATCAAATTTCTAGCTTTGGTATAGGTGGTGATGTATTTGCTACAGAAGTTGAGCTGCTACCACAGTCTGCCAATTTTCAGCTACATACGCCTCAAGGTTCTAGCCTTGTACGATTGCCATTTGCTGGCGAGCATAATGTACAAAATGCAACGGCAGCCGTAGCGTTTGCTTTAGCATTAGGTATTAGCCTAGAAGATATTGTAAAAGGTTTAGAGCAAGCGCAAGGTGCGAAAGGTCGTTTGAACTTTATTCAAAAAGCGCCTTACTTATTTATTGATGATACTTATAACGCCAATCCAACCTCTATGCGTGCTGCGGCACAAGTATTACTTCAGCAAAATGGCATTAAAGTCATGGTGATGGGTGATATTGGAGAGCTTGGCGATAGTAGTTGGCAAGAGCATCACGACTTAGGTCGAGATCTTGCAGAACTTCCTTTAGACCATATTGTTGCAGTTGGGCACTTTGCCTCGGCAGCTCTTGAAGGTGCAGGCCTTCATTCTAATAAATTGAAAGCATTTCAGACTCAAGCTGAGGCGCTTCCATTTTTAATCAATCTAATCCAAACACATCAACCCCAGTCCATGAGTTTCCTGTTTAAAGGTTCTCGCTTTACTCATATGGAAACGTTGATGGCTGATTTGATGGAGAAACTTTAAATGCTGTTATGGTTGTTTGAACAACTTGCGGGCTATCACAGTTCGTTTCAAGTCGTTCGTTATTTAACATTACGTTCTTTACTCAGTGTATTAACGTCACTGACCATTGGTTTGGTTCTCGGACCGATCATGATTCGTAAATTACAAGCGTTAAAATACGGTCAGGCAGTAAGTTCGTTTGCTCCTGAAAATCATGCAAAAAAAATGGGTACACCAACGATGGGGGGGATTCTAATCCTGCTTTCAATTGGTATTAGTACTCTATTGTGGGCTGATTTATCTAATCCGTATGTTTGGATTGTGCTTGGTGTGATGGTTGTGTTTGGTGCGGTTGGCTGGGCAGATGACTGGATTAAAATCCGCTACAAAGACAATGCTGGCTTACCTGCTCGTAAGAAATTCTTCTGGACTTCTATTGCGTCACTCGGTGCTGGTATTGCGTTATATTTAATTGCAACTGAACAATCTAATGCAGAACATACAGCAAATATGTTGGATTTATTGATTCCTTTCTTTAAGAATCTTTCTATTCCACTTTCTATCGTTCCTTTAGGTTTGGCATTTATTGTATTCACCTATTTAGTCATTAATGGTGCGTCTAATGCGGTTAACTTAACTGATGGTTTGGATGGTTTGGCCATTATGCCAGTGGTTATGGTTGCTTCAGGTTTAGGTGTATTCGCTTACTTATCTGGTGACATCCGTTTTGCTAATTATTTGCATATTCCATATGTGAAATATACTTCAGAGCTGGTTGTAATCTGTTCTGCCATGATTGGTGCAGGCTTGGCGTTTCTTTGGTATAACGCACACCCAGCGCAAGTCTTTATGGGTGATGTGGGTGCTTTAGCTCTAGGTGCAATGCTTGGAACAATTGCTGTGATGGTGCGCCAAGAAATCGTATTTGCGATTATGGGCGGTGTTTTTGTGATGGAAGCTGTTTCGGTATTCCTGCAAATTGGGTCGCTACGGATGCGGAATAAGCGTGTCTTCTTGATGGCACCTTTACATCATCACTATGAAAAACAAGGCTGGAAAGAGACTCAAGTAGTTATTCGGTTCTGGATTATTACGATTATACTAGTCGTATTAGGCTTAATGACCTTAAAATTGCGCTAGAAATTATTTTGGTGTCAATATAAAGCCAGTTTCTACTGGCTTTTTTTATTGGAGAGGTAAATGACAAAGGTTGTTGGGCTAGACCAATTATCTGTAATTAACCAAAAAGTGGTTAGTGATGGGGAAGTATTACCTCAAGTTGTACTTAAAGATGGTAGTAAAGTACAAACTGGAACAGTAGCGACGATGTTGCATAATATTGATTTGTATAATGCAGGGCAGCGAGGCCAAATTGAAGAGGAATTAAAAATTGCGATTCCGACTTTAAGTAAAATTGGTTTATTTGATTTGTTTGATGTAGATGAATGGATTTCTGGAACAAATGCAGGCCGCACATTTGTTGGACTGCATGCAAAGGCTTATTTACACCAAAAAGAACAAGAGAATAATTAAAAGTGACTATGCGAAATTTAATGTGTCCTGTGTGTCGTCAAAGACTAGAGCTGGTAAATAAAACTTGGCGATGTGATCAGGGTCATAGCTATGACATTGCAAAACAAGGTTATGTAAACTTACATGTTGTCCAACATAAGCACAGTAAAAATCCAGGAGATACTCCAGAGTCTGTAAATGCGCGCCGTGCCTTTTTACAAGGTGGCTATTATCAACCTTTACAGCAAGCTGTAGTTGCTTTGCTAAAGCAGTTTAAAGCTAAATCAGTACTCGATATTGGTTGTGGTGAGGGTTATTACACAAGTGCAATGCAAGATGCTGTTGAGCAGTGTGTAGGTGTAGATATTGCGAAAAATGCTGTACAACGCGCAGCAAAATTAAATCACAACGTGACTTGGGTTGTTGGTACTGGAGCGACTTTACCGGTAATCGATCGAAGTATGGATGTGTGTACCAGCCTTTTTAGTCCAATTCCACAAGCAGAAATTTTACGTGTGCTAAAAGATGATGGATATTTAATTGTTGTCACACCTGCAACTGAACATTTATATGCGATGCGTGAGGCAATGTTTGAGCAGGTCAATCCGCACACACCGCAAAAGTTTGTTGAACAACTGCAAGATTTATTTGAGTTGAAAGAACAGCAAGTTATAGATGCTCCTTTATTACTTGACCAACAAGCTTTAAAGAATCTGATTGCTATGACTCCATATGCATATAAGGCTTCTCCAGGGCGTCGAATGCAGTTAGAGCAGCAGTCTCAATTAGAGGTAACGGCATCTTTTCAAATCTATCTTTTTCAAAAGCGTAATAAAAAAGCCATCTAACGATGGCTTTTTTATTTTTACTCAATTTGGTTAATCAAGTTTTCTAATTCATCTTTGTCACGCTTCGGTGCTGCTCCTTGTGCGGGCTTCATTGCTGGAGGCGCTGTTTTAGATGGAATTACAATTTCTTCGCCTGGTAAGTCATCGAAGTCATTGGTAGTGTTTTTAGGCTGTGGCGGTGCAGGACGATAAAGTGGTCGAGCCAATGGTGGCGCTGCGCGATATGTTTTCTTATCGCCAACTTCACTTGCGACATCTTGTTTTTCACGAGAAATAGGTGCTTGAGCATCTTTCTCTAAGCGAACCCAAGACGCTGGAGTACCTTTAAGCGATTGATCCATAAAGTTAATCCAGATTGGTAATGCGGCAATACCACCATACTCGCGACGACCAAGTGTCGTTGGTTGGTCGAAACCAACCCAAGTAATAGCGACTAATTTGCCATTAAAACCTGCAAACCATGCATCTTTTGCATCGTTTGTTGTACCTGTTTTTCCACCCAAGTCACTACGGCCAATTTTAAGTGCAGCACGACCAGTACCATGCTCAATTACATCACGTAAGATATTCGCCATATCATAAGCAGAGCTTGATTTTAAAATACGCTGAGCTTGTCGATATTGACTGTTATTTTTATCTGTCTGTTTAAGATTAAGCTGTTTAGCTGCTTTTTCTTTCTGCTCCAACTCTTTATTGGTCACTTCAACAACTTGATCATCAGGTGTGGTTGCTTGAGCATCATCTGTTGTTTCAGGGGCATTAATACATGGAATACATGCATATTCTGGTTTAGCTTCGTAAATAACTTTACCGTATGCATCTTCAATACGTTGAATAAAATGTGGTTGAACACGGTAACCACCATTTGCAAAGGTTGCATAACCCGTTGCCATTTGAATTGGTAATACTTGAGGTGTACCTAAGGCAATAGTGTAGTTACGTGGAATTTGATCTTCTTGTAAACCAAAATCCATGAATAATTGGCGAGTACGTTCAATCCCTACAGTCTGCAAAAGTCTTACAGATACAGTATTACGAGATAAATACAAAGCACGTCGTAATGGGATCATGCCTAGGTAACGGCCATCAGAGTTCTTTGGTGTCCACTTGCCAATGGTAATCGGACTATCGTTGACCATGGTGTAAGGTGTCATACCGCGCTCTAGTGCCAAAGCATAAAGAAATGGTTTGATGGTAGAACCTGGTTGACGCCAACCTTGCAAAGCACGGTTAAATTTTGATTGATAAAAATTATAGCCACCAACAATCGCTTCAATTGAGCCATCATTTGGATTAATTGCAATAAGCTGGCCTTGAACTTTTGGTACTTGAACTAGCGACCATGCAGTTTTAGCTTCATTTGGACGTAAGCGAATAATATCTTTCACTTTAACAATTTGAGATGCACGTGAAGGTGCTCCACCTACGCTGTTTGCATTGCGATAGGGGCGGGCCCATGACATACCAGACCATTGCACAGTGACGGTTGAACCATCTTGCATTAAAGCATCAAAAGAGTTGCTATTTACTTTAGTCACTTCTGCGGGGTAGGTGTTAGCATAAGCTCTAAATTGGCTTAATGGTTTATCATGTGCTTCTGCGCCACGCCAACCATGACGTCTGTCATAAGCCTCAAGACCATCTTGTACAGATTTCTCTGCAATAGCCTGACGTTGGGCATTAATGGTCGTATAAACCTTATAACCTGAGTCAATGGCTTGTTCACCAAAATGTTTTACAAGCTCTGAGCGAACCATTTCACCAGCATATGGATGAATATTATTTAAGTCGCGGTTGGGCATATTCAAATTAATAGGCTCAGCCACAGCTTTTTGATATTCCGCTTGAGAAATATAACCGAGTTGTAACATGCGGCCTAAAATCAAGTTGCGGCGTTCAAGTGCACGCTCAGGATTAACAACAGGGTTATATTTGGATGGCGCTTTTGGTAAACCTGCAATCATTGCCATTTGAGCAATGCTAAGTTCATTAATGCTTTTGTTATAGTAAATTTTGGCTGCTGCTGCGATACCGTACGCATTTTTCCCCAAGAAAATCTTATTTACATAAAGACTTAAGATGTCTTCTTTAGATAAGTTTTGCTCAATTTTTCGAGCCAAAAAGATTTCTGTTAGTTTACGTTTTAACGTTCTCTCGGGACTTAAATAATAGTTTTTTGCGACCTGCATTGTGATAGTCGAACCACCCGTTTGCACATCGGAACCAGTCACACTCTCGCTTAAAGCACGACCTAAACCTTTAAAGCTAATACCGCTATGCTCAAAGAAAGATGAGTCTTCTGCAGCTAAAAATGCATGAATAAAAGCAGGAGGAATTTGTTTGTATTCAACCGGTATCGAAAGTTTACCACCATACTCAGCAATAAGTTGATTATCGGCTGTATAGACTTGTAATGGTTTTAGAAGTGGTGCTTTCTTTAATGAACTCATTTCCGGGAGGGTTGGGGCAATATAGAGATACATGCCATAAAATCCCATCGGAAGTGAGACTAAGATAATAATAATGATCAAAAAAATTGGACGCACGAAGCCCAAACTGGATAGCTTTTTCATGATAAGTAAGCTTTAATAAGATCGAATACAAACTAATTGTGGTCAGTATAGCCTTTAGACATGCGGATTGTTAGATGAGATATTGTATCCGTGTAAAAATAAAGACCGAGATTGTTGGTTTGTAATTTTTTTTGGGGATAAAAAAATAATAGGACAATAGTGTGCTCAGGTTATATCGTAAACCTAATAAGGGGTTAATGGGCGTCGATATTAGTTCGACTTCTGTTAAGTTGTTAGAGCTCTCTGTCAAGAACGGTAAATATTGGGTTGAAAGCTACGCTTTGATGCCTTTACCTGAAAACAGTGTAGTTGAAAAAAATATCTTAAATCCAGAAGCAGTAGCGGAAGCATTGGAAAGGGCGATTAACTTAGCAAATCCCCAAACTAAAAATGCTGCAATTGCTGTTCCTACATCGACGGTTATTCATAAAACTATCGAGATGGATGCGGATATGAGCGATGATGAACGTGAAGTTCAGATTCGTGTAGATGCGGAGCAGTATATACCGTTCCCTTTGGATGAGGTGAGCCTAGATTTTGAGGTTCTACCTGACCGTCTCGCGAATTCAAATCGTGTAAATGTACTCTTAGTCGCAACAAGAACGGAAAACGTAGAAACGCGCGTTGAGGTTCTTGAGTTGGCAGATTTAAATCCTAAATTGGCTGATGTTGAAAGTTATGCTGTTGAGCGCGCATTTAGTGTGTTTGCTGATAGCTTACCTATGGGTGCAAATACGATAGGGGTTTTAGATATTGGTCATACCATGACAACCTTGTCTGTCATGCAAAACGGCAAAATTATTTATACCCGTGAGCAAGTTTTTGGTGGAAAACAACTTACGCTTGAAATTCAAAGTCGTTATGGTTTGTCTTTAGACGAAGCAAGTCGAGCGAAAAAAGATCGCTCTTTACCAGATGACTATGAAATTGAAGTATTAGATCCGTTTCTAGATGCCGTAGTTCAGCAGGCAGCCCGCTCTTTACAGTTTTTCTTTTCTTCATCTCAGTTTAACGAAATAGACCATATTCTGCTTGCAGGCGGAAATGCGAATATTCCAGGTCTTGCCAAGCTTTTGCAGCAAAAATTAGGTTACCGTGTCACTATTGCCAATCCATTTTTACAGATGGGTTTTTCTCCTCAAGTCGACGTTCAAAAAATTGAAAATGATGCCTCATCTTTAATGGTGGCGTGTGGCTTGGCTTTAAGGAGTTTTGATTAATGGCAACAATTAATTTACTACCTTGGCGTGAAGAGCTGAGGGAGCAACGAAAAAAACAATTTATAACGTTATGCTTTGGGGTGGTTGTGTTAGGAATTACAACCGTATTTGGGGGGTGGTTCTATTTTGATCATAAATTAGATGATCAAGAACAAGCAAATCAACTTATTACAAGTACTAACCAAAACCTTGATCAGCAATTAAAAGCATTAAATGGTTTACAAGAACAACGTGATGCCATTATTGAGCGCATGAAATTGATTCAAGATTTACAGAGTCAGCGTCCAGTCGTGGTAAGACTGGTTGATGAGTTAGTCAGAGTCACGCCGCCTGCAATGTATTTAACGAAATTTAGCAGAACTGGGGATAAATTTACGATTGAAGGTAAAGCTGAAAGTCCAAATACGGTAGCTGAACTACTGCGTAATCTTGAAGCATCTCCTTGGTATCGAAATGCTTTTATGAACTCTTTCTTGGCTACTGAAGATAAAAAAGATAAGGCAGCAAGTTCTCTTCTTCCTAGGGTAGAAGATCATTACGGTAGTTTTGTTGTGACTGTCGATTTAGGGGAAATGGGCGTGACCACAGCTGATAATAATGCTGATAAACCAGCCGTAGCTAAAGATACGGGGGCAGCCAAATGAGTCAAGATGAACTTCACGAGTTATCATTAGAGCAATCGGCTTCAAAGAAAAAGAAATTTAATCTCGATAAATTCCTTCAACAATTTAATACGCTGGATATGAACAACTACGGTAGTTGGCCAATATCTGTAAAAATTACTTGTTGGATTTTTATTTTCTTTGCTGTATTAGCTTTGGGTTATTTTGTTGCTATTCAGCCAAAGCTACACGCAATTGATAATGCTCAAGCTCAGGAAAGTAACTTGTTAAACGAATTTCGAGAAAAAGATTCGAAATTACGTAACTTGCGGCAGTATCAAGTCCAACTTCAAGAGATGCAAGCAAATTTTAATCAGCAATTAGAGCAGTTGCCTAAAGAAACAGAGATTCCTAGTTTGGTTGAGGATATTAACTTAACTGGTGTGAACTCAGGATTGAAATTTAAAAATATTCGCTTGGAAAATGAAGTCAAACAGGAAGTCTTTATTGAACAACCGATTGCGATAGAAGCCACAGGTGATTATCACGCCTTTGGAGCTTTTGTGAGTAGTATTGCTGCGTTGCCGCGTATCGTAACCATGCATGACTTTACTGTTGATGTATCTCCAACTAAAGACAGCAAGTCTGATATTCCTGCATTGAATTATTCTATTAAAGCGAAAACCTATCGCTATGTAGAAGCAACAGATACAGCGGAGCAATCGACCCAAGCTCCAACACCACCTGCTTCAACTAGCACTACTGCTCAGCCGAAATAGGAGAGTTATGATGAAAATTAAGCAAATTACTCTTTATGCTTTGGCTTGTGCTGCTCTTGTAGGATGTGATTCAAGAATTGATGCAGTCAATCAGCAAATGGCAAATATCCGTAATCAACCGCCGCTAGCTATCGAACCAGCACCTATTTTTACTCCTGTACCACAATTTAATTATGCTGCTCATCAATTAAAAAGTCCATTTATGCCAAGCTCACTGGCTGCTGAACTCAAAATTATGGCTGGAAAACGTGTTTATCCAAATTTCTCACGTACGCCACAGCCATTAGAAAGTTATGCACTTGAAGCTTTAAGTATGAAAGGAAGCATGCGCAATAGCCGTGGTCAAATATTAGCTCTCATCCAGACGCCAGATCATCAAGTTGAACGGGTACAAGTGGGCAATTATATGGGCATGAATCAGGGCCGTATTACCCAGATTAGCCCGACTCAGATTGATTTGGTCGAGATTGTGCCAGATGGTCGAGAAGGCTATGTTGAAAGACCGAGAACATTGGTCTTGATTGGGCCTGCACCCTAATATTTAGGGAATAACAACGAAAAAGTATTTTTAAAGATTATTTATTGGGGATGGTCAGACAATGAATCAGGTATTCCGTCAGTTTTCTATGGGGGCTGTAGCGATTGCAATTATGCAGGCTGCATCTGCACAGGTCAGCATGACCAATATTGTACCAACGCAAATTGCAGGTCAGGGTACAGAAATTAGAGTCATGTTTAATGGTTTGCCTCCACAGCCACAAGCTTACCAACTTGAAAATCCTTCGCGTTTGATACTAGATTTTGATAAGGCGCAACAAAGTTTAAAGCAGTCTAAAATTGCTGTTGCAACGAATGAAGCAAGTTCCGTTGATGTGACTTCAGATGATGTGCGTTCACGCTTAACCGTAAATCTAAAAGATGCTGGTGCTTTTACAACGCGCGTGGAAGGCAATACTTTCATTCTAAAAATTAATTCAGCTCAAACAACGAATAAGCCGATACCAGCAGCTACCGCACAACCACAAGGTGTTTCAAATATTGGCTTTCAGCGTGGTAGTCAGGGAGAAGGTTTAGTTGTTGTCGATCTTTTGGGAAGTAATACACCTGTAGATGTTCAACAACAAGGCAGTAAGGTTGTTATAAGAACATTAGGTACAAAGATTCCGACACATTTAGCACGTCGTTTAAATGTAAATGATTTTGCAACACCCGTATCAAGTATCGATGCTTATAATGAAAAAGGTGCTGGTGTAATCACGATTCAGTCATCTGGTAGCTATGAATATATGGCGTATCAGGCTGAAAATAAGCTCACTATTAGTTTGAAGCGTCCACAAGATAAAAGTACATCAGCTTCGTATAAAGCACCAAGTTATTCTGGTAATAAGCTTTCGTTAGATTTCCAAGATATTGAAGTACGACGTGTTCTACAGTTGTTGGCTGATTTTACAGGTATCAATATGGTAGCTGCTGATAGTGTGCAAGGTAATATCACGCTACGCTTGAAAGATGTACCTTGGGATCAAGCACTTGATATTATTTTAAAGACGAAAAATCTTGATAAACGACGTAACGGGAATGTGATTTGGATTGCTCCTGTTACTGAATTAATTAAAGCAGAAGATGATGAGGCAAAAGCCTTAGCTCAAACGATTAAGTTAGCGCCAATCCAAACAGATTATATTCGTTTGAGTTATGCGAAAGCGACTGATGTGCTTAAGTTGATTGAAGATACTCGTGATGGTAAAGGTGCAGTTGCAAATCGTACCGCAAACTCTGATTCTCTTGCGTTGGAGAGCTTATTAAGTTCACGTGGTAGTGCTGTTGCTGATAGTCGAACTAATACTTTGATTGTAAATGATACAGCACAAAATATTGATAAAGTTCGTAAAATGATTGAACTACTTGATGTTCAAGTTAAGCAGGTGATGGTTGAAGCACGTATTGTTAGAGCTTCTACGTCATTTACTAAGGAACTCGGGGTGAAGTGGGGTATTCTTTCGCAAGGTATTACTAATAATAAAAACTTATTGGTTGGTGGTAGTGAAACAACCTTGTGGAATTTGCGTGAGCCTAAAAAAGATGAGACTACGGGAGGCTATAAATATACTATTGAGCGCCCTGATAACTTAAACGTTGACTTGGGAGTTTCTAATCCAGCGGGAAGTATTGCCTTTGGTCTCATCAGTATGTCTGACTTCATGTTGGATCTTGAGTTATCTGCTTTACAAGCTGATGGCTATGGTGAAGTGATTTCAACACCTAAAGTGATGACTGCTGATAAACAAACTGCGAAAGTTGCAACAGGCCAACAAGTTCCTTATTTAATGACGACCACTTCTGGTGCTGGTTCTACAGCGACAACATCATTTAAAGATGCTCTTTTAAGTCTTGATGTTACACCTAGCATTACGCCTGACGGTAAAATTCAAATGAAATTAGATATTTCTAAGGATTCTGTAGCGGGTGAAGCGCCAAATGGTGAGTTAATTCTGAATAAGAATAATATTAATACCAATGTGCTGGTTGATAACGGAGAAACCGTCATTTTAGGTGGTGTATTCGAGCAAACAACGACAAATACCCAAACTAAAGTTCCATTCTTTGGGGATATTCCTTTAGTTGGGCGTTTATTTAGAAAAGATGTAAAGTCTGATGATAAACAAGAGTTACTGATTTTTGTAACACCACGAATTGTTAATGACACTTTGGCCAGAAATCATTAATATATTTTTCAATGAAAGCAATTGAAATAGGTGGCGCCTTGCCAAGCAAAGCGTTTGAAACCCTACCAAATATTTATTTGGTAGGGCCCATGGGGGCAGGAAAAACAACCGTTGGACGTCATTTAGCAGAACTATTAGGGCGTGAATTTTTAGATAGTGATCATGAAATTGAGCGCAAGACAGGGGCAACTATTCCTTGGATTTTTGAAAAAGAGGGGGAGGTTGGGTTCCGAACTCGTGAAACTGTGGTTTTAAATGAGCTGACCTTACGTAAAGCGTTGGTGTTGGCAACAGGTGGTGGAGCAATTACCCAAGCGCCTAACCGAGAATTTTTAAAGCAACGCGGAATAGTTATTTATCTCTATACACCTGTCGAATTACAATTACAAAGAACCTACCGCGACAAAAACAGACCATTATTACAAGTTGAAAATCCTGAACAGAAATTGCGAGACCTATTAAAGATCAGGGATCCTTTGTATCGTGAAGTTGCGCATTATACGATTGAAACGAATCAAGGCGCTGCACGTGATCTCGCACAAAAGATTTTGCAACTTATTCTATCGAACAAGCTAAAATAGACAAACTGACTAGTGGTTTTATAAATTCATGCAAACATTACATGTTGAATTAGGCGAACGCCGTTATCCTATTTTTATTGGTAGTCAACTTGACCCGAAACAATTACTAGAGCCTTATATTCATGGTCAACAGGTCATGATAGTCAGTAATGTGACGGTTGCGCCTTTATATTTAAGCCACTATCAGGAAGCTTTAAAAAGTTTAGGTAAAACAGTTGCGACTTGTATTTTGCCTGATGGTGAAAAATACAAAGATATTCAGCATCTAAATTTAATTTTTGATGCATTACTTGAAGCTGGTTTTAACCGTGATTGTACCGTTTTAGCTTTGGGTGGTGGCGTGATTGGTGATATGGCTGGTTTTGCATCTGCTTGTTTCCAGCGTGGCGTTTACTTTGTTCAGGTTCCTACCACATTACTTTCACAAGTAGATTCAAGTGTTGGTGGAAAAACAGGAATCAATCATCCGCTTGGTAAAAATATGTTAGGTGCTTTTCAACAGCCGCAAGTTGTTCTGGCTGATATGGCACAACTCAATACATTGCCAGAACGTGAACTTTCAGCAGGTTTAGCTGAAGTGATTAAATATGCTCTTTTAGGTGATGTCGATTTCTTGGTATGGCTTGAAGAAAATATGGATGGGCTTGTTGCGAGAGATGCTAATTTACTTGCAGAAGCTGTCTATCGTTCATGTGCTCACAAAGCGCGTATCGTTGCCAATGATGAAAAAGAACAAGGTGAACGTGCTTTACTTAATTTAGGCCACACTTTCGGTCATGCGATTGAGTCATATCTTGGTTATGGTACTTGGTTACACGGTGAAGCTGTTGCAACCGGTATGGTTATGGCAGCAGATCTATCTCAGCGTTTGGGCTGGATCTCAAATGAAGATGTAGAACGTACAAAAAAAATCATTCAACGTGCGAATTTGCCGATATCATGTCCACAAATTCCATTGGATGATTTCCTTGGATACATGGCGCATGACAAAAAAGTTCTCAATGGGCAATTACGTTTGGTGTTATTAAAACAACTTGGACAAGCTGTCATTACTAAAGACTTTGATGTCGAATTAATGAAGCAATCTATTTTTGCAAATCAACACGGATAATAGATAAGGTAAAGCATGACTGTATCACGTACATTTTGGCAGAATGTTCAACAATATATCTGGTTGGTTGGTGGTATTGCCTGCTTGTTGCTGGCCTTTATTTTTTGGGTAATTACCGATAGTAAGAAGTTGGTTGAAGTTGAAAAGTCAGCTGATTCTGATGCGCCTGTTCAAATTCAACCAGAGAAAGTTGCTACGACACCTAACTTGGGTGCTTTAGCTGATGAAGTTCGTCCACTTGATCTAACAACTCGTACAGTTGCATCTGGTGAGCATGAACCAGAGTTTCGTGGTACGAAATTTATTAACGAAAATAAAAAACAATGGACGCTTGAGATATTTAGAGCATCTGATGAAGACATCATTAAAAACTTTTTAAAAAATCGTAGTGATCGTAATAAATTTATTTATTTTCGCTTAAGTGGTGAACAGCAAGCGGAGCAGTATGTTTTGGTTTATGGAACCTTTAAACGCTCAGACGATGCAATTCAGCAGTTAACACAGATTAACCTACAATTGCCTGAGTCTATTAAGCCTCAGCCACAACAGTTCTCAAGTTATGCTCCTTTGGTCAATGATTTGGGTGCAGATGAGATAAAAGGTGGAAATAATCAGCTTTATGAGGTTCGTTTGCGTCCAGCCGCTCTACCTACAATTGATGAATCATTATTGATGGCTGGATCAACTAATGCCGCAGTCAATGTTCAGCCGAAAGCTCCTGCGACCAATTCAGCTACTAAAACCACTATTGTTCGCCGTGATGCTCAAGGAAATGTAGTGGATGTACAACAATCGAATTCAAATATTGATCAACCGAATAAGCCAGCTCAAACACGTTCAAATGATATTCAATAAAAAATGCCTCAAATAAGGGCAGCGAAAGGAGATAATTTGCTCAATAATATGCACAATATTAGTGCAAAATAAAATCTAATAATATTTTTTGACCATATCTGGTGCATATTTAGTCATTTTTTGGTGTGATAACGCGAATAAAATAGATATATTTATATTGAATATAAGTACTTAGATTAATTTTTATTATATGGCACACTTTTTGCTTTATTGTTGTGCTTATTAATGTGCTGCAAACTATTTTAGCCCTCTAAGAAGTGAATTCTATGCAGAGTCGTGGGGTCGAACTGCTTTAAAAGAGTGCGAAATAAGTCAAAACATTTTTCTAGCAAAAACCAGTGTACGTAAAAATGGAACAGCGTATATTGGCTTATCAGCCCAAAATTTTTTATTTGCGAAACATTGAGCTAACTATCATCGGTAGGCACTATCGCAAAAAGAAGTTGTTTGTTTGACGCTCGAAAGAGCCTTATTGAAAGAAGGGTACGCTATGCACATGCCATCGCCTAATACTGTAGCTCCCGCTCAAGGTTTATATCAGCCTGATGAGTTTAAGGATAACTGTGGTTTTGGACTGATTGCCCATATGAAGGGTGAATCAAGTCATCATCTAGTAGAAACCGCGATTCACAGTTTAAGTTGCATGACGCACCGTGGTGGTATTGCCGCAGATGGCAAGACGGGAGATGGTTGCGGCTTATTATTGGCGATGCCAAAGCAATTTTTCCGTGATGAAGCAAAAAAACTAAGTGATATTACACTCAGTGAAATTTTTGCTGTGGGTACGGTATTTTTAAATATTGATCCAGCATTAGCACAGCACTCTAAAAATATTTTAACGAAAGAAATCGAGTCAGAAGGTTTACGTGTACTTGCTTGGCGTATCGTTCCTACAAACAACGATGCATTAGGTGAAATTGCGCTTCAATCTTTACCAGCTTTTGAACAAGTCATTGTGAACTGTCCAATGGGTGTAACTGAGGTTGAATTTAACCGTAAGTTATTCTTGGCGCGTCGCCGTGCGGAACAACAACTCCAAAAAGATCCGCTATTTTATGTGACTACACTTTGTTCAACAGTCATTAGCTATAAAGGCTTGATGATGCCTGCGGCAATTGCTGAGTTCTATACAGACTTAGCAGATGAGCGCTTAAAATCGCATATTGTGGTATTCCACCAACGTTTCTCTACAAATACATTACCGCGTTGGCCTTTGGCTCAGCCATTCCGTTACCTTGCGCATAATGGTGAAATCAACACTATTACAGCAAACCGTAACTGGGCATTGGCACGTACGCCTAAATTTGAAAACCCATTATTACCAGGTCTTACTGAGCTTAATCCGATTGTAAACCGCACAGGTTCAGATTCTTCAAGCCTAGATAACATGCTTGAGATCTTGGTGGGTGGCGGTATGGATTTATTCCGTGCATTACGTATGCTCGTTCCACCAGCTTGGCAAAACGTTGAAACTTTAGATGCAGACTTACGTGCATTCTATGAGTTCAACTCTAAGCATATGGAAGCTTGGGATGGTCCTGCCGGTCTTGTTATTCAAGATGGTCGTCATGCGATTTGTATGCTTGATCGTAATGGTTTACGTCCTGCACGTTGGGTAATTACCAAAAATGATTACATCACTTTAGCATCTGAAATTGGTGTTTGGGGCTATGAACCTGAAGATGTAGTTTCTAAAGGCCGTGTAGGCCCGGGTCAAATTTTGGTAGTTGATACCCTAACAGGTAAAGTACTCGATACTAAAGATGTGAGTACACATTTGAAAAACATGCGTCCGTACCGCGAATGGCTACGTGATCATGCAATTCGTTTAAAAGCAGACCCAGAACTTGAAGAACAACTTGTTGATAAAGGTTTAACTGGTGAGGCATTAAAAGTAGCTCAAAAAATGTTTATGGTGACATTTGAAGAGCGCGACCAGTTACTACGCCCAATCGCTGAAAGTGGACAGGAAGCAGTAGGCTCTATGGGTGATGATACACCTATGGCTGTATTGTCTCGTCAAGTACGCCACGTGACAGATTATTTCCGTCAACAGTTTGCACAGGTAACAAACCCACCAATTGACCCGCTACGTGAGTCAATTGTAATGTCGTTAGAGACCTGTTTAGGTCGTGAACAGAATGTATTTGAGCAAGGCCCTGAGCATGCTGATCGTATCATCATCTCTAGTCCAGTATTGTCAAATTCAAAAATGCAGCAAATCCGTAGCATTGAGCGTCCGGGTTATGAAGCAGTTGATATCAACTTAAACTATGCTGAAGAAGAAGGTTTGCAAGCTGCGATTACACGTATCTGTGAAGAAGCGGCGCAAGCAGTTCGTGATGGCAAAACTTTAATTGTCTTAACAGATAAAAATATCAGCCAAGGTTTATTACCAGCAAACGCAGCACTTGCAACAGGTGCGGTACATCATTACCTCATCAAAACTGGTCTGCGCACTGATGCAAACATCATGGTTGAAACTGGTTTTGCACGTGATCCGCATCAATTTGCAGTATTACTTGGTTTTGGTGCAACCGCTGTATATCCATATCTTGCGTACGACGTGATCAATGATTTGATTGCTAAAGGTGAGCTTTTAGGTGACCCAATCCATGCGCAAGCAAACTTCCGTAAAGGTATTGAGAAAGGCTTATTAAAAGTTCTTTCAAAAATGGGTATCTCTACTGTTGCTTCTTATCGTGGTGGTCAGCTCTTTGAAGCAGTAGGTTTATCATCTGAAGTGGTAGATCAGTGTTTCTTAGGTGTTCCAAGTCGTATTCAAGGTGCAACATTTGCTGACCTCGAAAAAGACCAGAAAAAATTAGCAGCGACAGCTTGGTCAAGCCGTAAACCAATTGATCAGGGTGGTTTGCTTAAATTCGTATTTGATAAAGAGTATCACGCGTTTAACCCGGATGTGATTAACTCATTACACAAAGCGGTTCGCTCAGGTAAATACGAACACTTTAAAGAATATGCTGAGCTGGTGAATAACCGTCCAGTAGCGACTATTCGTGACTTATTTAAGTTAAAAACAACGAACCCGATTCCAGTTGAGCAAGTTGAATCAGTTGAAGAGATCTTGCCTCGTTTTGACTCTGCAGGGATGTCTTTAGGTGCTCTTTCCCCAGAAGCGCATGAAGCGATTGCAATTGCGATGAACACGATTGGTGGTCGTTCAAACTCTGGTGAGGGTGGTGAGGATCCAGTTCGCTACGGCACAATTCGTAACTCGAAAATCAAACAGATCGCATCTGGTCGTTTTGGTGTAACGCCTGCATATCTAACTTCTGCTGAAGTATTGCAAATTAAAGTTGCTCAAGGTGCAAAACCAGGTGAAGGCGGTCAGTTACCGGGCGGTAAAGTAAATGGTTTGATTGCACGTTTACGTTACTCAGTGCCGGGGGTAACACTGATTTCACCTCCACCACACCATGATATTTACTCAATTGAAGATTTGTCTCAGTTAATTTTTGACTTGAAACAAGTTAACCCTCAAGCAATGGTTTCAGTAAAACTGGTATCTGAGCCGGGTGTAGGAACAATTGCAGCTGGTGTTGCGAAGGCATATGCAGACTTCATTACCATTTCTGGTTATGACGGTGGTACTGCTGCATCTCCACTTTCATCTATTCACCATGCGGGTTCTCCATGGGAGTTGGGTTTAAGTGAGGCGCATCAAGCTCTTCGTGTAAATGACTTACGTGGCAAAGTACGTGTACAAACTGATGGTGGCTTAAAAACTGGTCTTGATGTGATCAAGGCAGCAATTTTAGGTGCTGAGAGCTTTGGTTTCGGTTCAACACCAATGATTGCACTAGGTTGTAAATATCTACGTATTTGCCACCTAAACAACTGTGCGACTGGTGTTGCGACTCAACAAGATCATTTACGTCAAGAGCACTATATTGGCGAGCCAGAAATGCTCATCAATTTCTTCCACTTCATTGCGGAAGAAACTCGTGAATGGTTGGCAGCATTAGGTGTGTCTTCATTAAAAGACTTAATTGGTCGTGTGGACTTGCTTGAAGTATTACCGGGTGAAACTGAAAAACATGCGCATCTTGATTTAAGTGCACTGTTAACTTCACATCCTTCTGCTGAAGGTAAAGCACAGTACTGTGAAGTACAAGGTAATGCACCATTCGATAAAGGTGTATTGGCTGAGAAAATGGTTGCAGAAATGCTTCCTGCAATTGAGTCGAGTGCAGGTGGTCAGTTCAATTTTAATGTTGTGAACTGTGACCGTTCAATCGGTGCTCGTGTATCGGGAGAAATTGCTCGTCGCTACGGCAACTTGGGTATGGAAGCACATCCAGTTGTAATGAACTTAACTGGTACAGCTGGTCAGTCACTTGGTGTATGGAACGCTGGTGGTTTACACATCCGTCTTGAGGGTGATGCAAACGACTATGTAGGTAAAGGTATGGCGGGTGGTCGTATTTCGATTTTCCCACCACAAGGTTCACCTTTCCAAACACAAAACACAGCAATTATTGGTAATACCTGTTTGTATGGTGCAACTGGTGGTAAGCTTTTTGCAGCAGGTACAGCGGGTGAGCGTTTTGCGGTTCGTAACTCTGGCGCATTTGCTGTAATCGAAGGTGCGGGTGATCACTGCTGTGAATATATGACAGGTGGTGTTGTGACTGTACTTGGTAAAGTAGGTCATAACTTCGGTGCGGGCATGACTGGTGGTTTTGCTTATGTACTTGACCTTGATAATGACTTCGTAGATTACTACAACCATGAGTTGATTGATTTAAATCGTATTTCAACAGAATCTATGGAAGATCATAAAGAGTTCTTGTTGCGTATTATCGATGAGCACATCAAAGAAACAGGTAGTGCTTGGGCTTATAAAATCCGCAATGAGTTCGATTTCTACAGCCGTAAATTCTGGCTTGTGAAACCAAAAGCTGCTAATTTGCAAACGCTTTTGAAAACAACACAAGCTGACCCACAATAATTCCACGACTGCAAAGACATAGGCAGGTGCGGGCAACAGTGAAATCCGCGCCTACCCACGGAGAGAGACATGGCAGAACGCCTAAATAATGACTTTCAATTTCTGGATGTACCACGCCAAGATCCAGAGAAAAAAGATATTACTGTCCGCAAAGCAGAATTTGTGGAAATTTATAAACCTTTTACTTCGGAAACAGTCACTAATCAGACTCACCGTTGTTTAGGTTGTGGTAATCCTTATTGCGAATGGAAATGTCCAGTACATAACTACATTCCAAACTGGCTAAAACTCATCGCTGAAGGTCAAATTTTCCAAGCTGCTGAGCTTTGCCACCAAACAAATACCTTACCAGAGGTATGTGGTCGTGTCTGTCCACAAGACCGTTTGTGTGAAGGTGCTTGTACTTTAAATGATGGTTTTGGTGCAGTAACCATTGGTAATGCTGAAAAATACATCAATGACACAGCTTTTGCTTTGGGCTGGCGCCCAGACATGTCACATGTGAAATGGACAGGTAAAAAAGTTGCAATTATTGGTGCAGGCCCAGCAGGTCTAGGCTGCGCAGATATTTTAGCTCGTGGTGGTGTTAAGCCAGTTGTATTTGATAAACGTCCTGAAATTGGTGGCTTACTGACATTTGGTATTCCAGAGTTCAAAATGGAAAAAGATGTCATGAAACGCCGCCGTGAAATTTTCACAGGTATGGGCATTGAATTCCGTTTAAATACTGAAATTGGTAAAGATGTCACTATTGATGAATTACTTGCAGAATATGATGCAGTATTCATGGGTATGGGAACTTATACCTACATGAAGGGGGGCTTCCCTGGGGAAGACCTTGATGGGGTTTATGACGCGCTTGATTTCTTAATCTCGAATGTAAATCGCTGCCAAGGTTGGGAAAAAGATCCAAGTGAATACATTAGCTTAGACGGTAAAAAAGTTATTGTTCTAGGTGGTGGTGATACCGCTATGGACTGTAACCGTACTTCATTGCGTCAAGGTGCTCACGATGTAACTTGTGCATACCGCCGTGATGAAAGCAACATGCCGGGTTCTGCACGTGAAGTGAAAAATGCCTACGAAGAGGGGGTAAAATTCCTATTCAATCGTCAACCGATCGAGATTGTTGGTGAAAATGGCAAAGTAACAGGCGTAAAAGTAGTAACTACGCAAATGGGTGAACCTGATAGTCGTGGCCGCCGTAGCCCTGAACCAATTCCGGGTTCTGAAGAAGTTTTACCAGCCGATGCAGTTTTACTAGCGTTTGGTTTCCGTCCAAGCCCAGCAGACTGGTTTGGTAATGTGAATATCAATCTTGATGGTTCAGGTCGTGTTGTTGCAGCTGAAAAGCAAGAATTCAAATTCCAGACATCAAACCCGAAAATCTTTGCTGGTGGTGATATGGTACGTGGCTCAGACCTAGTCGTAACTGCGATTTGGGAAGGCCGTCAAGCCGCTGAAGGTATTTTAGATTACCTTGGCGTTTAATAAATTAATTTGTTAAATCACTCAAAAAAGTCTACTTCAAGTAGGCTTTTTTTATTGTCTACCATTAGTCAGTTTGACGTTTTTGGCAAATACAATAAGCTTTTTTGCCCTTTTTAGTGCTTAAATCCCAAGACATACTCGAAGCTTCCTTCTTCAATACAGTAGGTGTTGAGTATGAACATCGCAGATATGACGTCAGAAAAATCATATTTAAATCGTCGAAAAGCGTTGGGTATTACAGTACGTCGCCTTGAGTTTAATCCTCAAGCAATCAAGCGCTATTATTTTGCGAACTCGCCTTTAATGTCTCATTTTTTAACTGCACTCTCTTCAACATTTCCAGTAGGAGAGCAGTTTTTTGTAAATAGTGTGCGTAATGTGCGCGACAAAGTTTCAGACCCTCAACTACAGGCACAAATTGCAGCTTTTATTGGGCAAGAAGCGATGCACTCGAAAGCGCATGGTGAATTTAATGAGGCTTGGCGCCGTGAAGACTATAATTTGGACCGTTTTCAAGCGTGGCTAAATGAACGTGATAAATATTTAAGAACAATTCCACCTAAGCTACAGCTGGCACTGACATGTGCATTTGAGCATTTTACGGCTTTGCTTGGTGGATATATTTTACAGCATCCCGAACTACTAAAAACTTTAGATCAAGATGCTCTAAAGCTTTGGGTTTGGCATGCTATTGAGGAAATTGAACATCGTTCAGTTGCATTTGATGTCTATCAACATGTCTATGGTGATGACCGTATTCGTCGATTATTAATGCGCAGTGTCACTACAGGATTTGCAAGTCTCGCTTTCTATGGGACAACTCGTTTATTTTGGCAAGATAAATGGAAAAGCTTGCCTAAAATAGGTGGAAATATTTTTGGCGTATATTTGCTTGTTAAAATGCTTATACAACTTACTCCTGAATATTTTGCTTATTACAAAAAGGACTTTCATCCGAGTCAAACAGATTATGGACATATGGTCGATTACTGGAAAAGCTATTTGGCTGGTGAATATCAAATGACAAGTTTCCAAGAAGAAACAATGCAACGACCAAGCTAAAATAAAAACCGGATTTAAAGATCCGGTTTTTTAAATTTATAAAATAAAAGCAACACAATAATGCCAAATTCATCATACAATCGAGACAAGAGGTTAAAAATATAAAGAAAAACTTGAGGATGAAGTGACGATGAAAACGTTTAAACAACTGGTAATCGCGACAACACTTGCAAGCACCTTACTATTTTCCGGCTGTGGCTATAATACTTTACAGGTCAAAGATGAGGCTGTAACAGCGGCGTGGTCTGAAGTACAAAACCAATATCAACGTCGATCAGATTTGGTACCAAACCTTGTAAATGTGGTTAAAGGCTATGCTAAACATGAAGAGCAAGTATTAACAGAAGTCACTCAAGCACGTGCAAATGTTGCAGGTTTGAAAGTTGATAAAGAAGTATTAGAAGACCCAGCATTACTGGAAAAATATCAACAAGCACAAAGCCAGTTAACAGGTGCACTATCTCGACTTATTGCTGTTTCAGAAAATTACCCAGATTTAAAAGCCAACACTCAATTCCAAGAATTACAGGTTCAGCTTGAGGGTACAGAAAACCGAATTGCTGTGGCACGTAATCGTTATATTACAACTGTTCAGGACTATAACTCTTATGTCCGTCAGTTCCCACAAGCTGTAACAGCAAAAGTGATTGGTATGCATCCGAAAGCTAATTTCTCTGCGGAAGCATCGGCTCAACAGGCTCCAAAAGTTTCTTTTGATTAATTCAAATTAGGAATGAGCCGCATGAGAAATACGATATTGCTTCAGTCTAAGCAAATTAAGGTATTCGTTATTACCTTAATTGTGCTTTGCTGCAGTGTTCTGTTTCAGAGTGCGGCTTGGAGTGAGAATAATATTGCCACTGCTACAGATGAAACTGACACGGTGGTGGCAGGTAAAATTATTCAACAGCAGCAAGCTCAAGCATCGAAGCCTAAAGTAAATGAGCAGGCTGCTTCAAGTGCCGCGCCTCAAGCTCAGGTTGCAAATGACATGGCTGATGGTGAATCAATTCGTGGTTTACCTACATTAAATCAGCCTGTTATTGATCAAGCCAATATTTTAAGTGAAGCTGAAAAGCAGCAACTTAACCAGAAAATTTTAAATTTATACCAACAAGGTAAGGCACAAATAGGTATCGTGATTGTACCCACTACTGGCCAAGAAGATATTTTTGATTATGCTTTACGTGTGGGTGAAAAATGGCAACTTGGTTCGAGTAAACGTGATAATGGTTTGCTTATCGCAGTTGCAATTAATGATCATAGAATACAAATTCTAACTGGATATGGTTTGGAAGGCGTATTACCAGATATCGTTGCAAGCCGAATTATTCGAAATCAAATTACACCTTACTTTAAACAAGCCCAATATGCACAAGGCTTAAATGCTGGTGTCGATGAAATTACAAGAATTTTAAATCTAGATCCGGAAGTTGCTCAGCAAGCTGCCCAAGATTTAAAAGAGCGCCAACATCAGGCTGCCCAAGAACAACAAGCCAAACAAACAACGCTGACGATGGCATTGTTTATTCTTATTGCCGGAATTGTAGGCTCGTTTATTGTTGGACGACCTCTTAGTGCTTCTACAGCAGGTGTTGCTGCCGCGGTAGCAGGCTTTGTAAACGGTGCTGGTGTGGTTACTAGTTTGCTACTTGGATTCGGTATCTTCTTTTTACTCATTACCTCAATTGCCCAACTTATTTTACAGGCTATTTTAAGTGGTTCTGGTGGTGGTGGACGCGGAGGCGGCTTCGGTGGTGGAGGCGGCGGTTATGGCGGCGGCGGAGGTCGTTTTGGTGGTGGAGGTGCTTCAGGGTCATGGTAACAACATCAGAAACAACACAAATTATTACTCAACCAAAAATTGAGGAATATGTAGAGCCAAGCTTAAAACGTTGGTTTAAGCATCTTTGCTATTTTCCTGCTAGTAGCCGCTATTTTAGTAAAACGGATAAACAAGTTATTGCTGAAGCTGTTCAACAAGCTGAACTTGGTCATGTTGGTGAAATACAGGTCGTTATAGAAGGGCATATTCCTTGTTCACAAGCGTATAGACAAAATACGCGCTTAAGGGCACAACAACTATTTGCAGAACTTGGGGTTTGGGATACTGAGCTTAATAGCGGTGTGCTGCTCTATTTAAATTTATGTGAGCGCACTGTGGAAATTATATTTGATCGTGGTATTAGAAGTGCGACGACTGAGCAGATATGGCAACAGATTTGCGAGTCTATTGTGCAGCAGCTTAAACAAAAACAGTATCTACAAGCTGTAGTGATAGGGGTTCAGCAAATTGGTGATGTGTTGTTACGCTTTTACGATGAGAATATGCCAGATCAAAATAATGAATTAAGCAATGCACCGATTATTATTAATTAGATTATCTACCTAAAAAATCAGCTTTTTTAAAAATTATTCCAAATATGGCGGCTGACAAAAATTGTCATCTATTTATCTGCTTTTAAAGAGATTTTTGTCACATTAAAGAGTAAAAAAAAGAAATAGGATGTGAAGTAATTTTTATTAGTGATTCAATCCTAATAAAATTATGGTGACAATTTTTGTCAATTATTTGCCTAATATACCCTGGGGTTTAATTGTTATAAATTATAACTTATTGTTTTTAAATTAAAATAAAAGTTGGCATAGTTGCTGCAATATATTCTATAGCTCAAAAAGCTTATATAAAAACATACATACAATCTTTGGGGAAAAGGCTATGAATGCACAAAAAGGTTTTACATTAATTGAACTCATGATCGTGGTTGCGATTATTGGTATTTTGGCAGCGATCGCGATTCCTGCTTATCAAGATTACACAGTTCGCTCACAAGTAACTGAAGGTTTAAATATGGCTGGTGGTGTTAAAACAGCTGTAAATGATTATTATACAGATGTAGGTCAATGGCCTTCAGATATCAAATCTGCAGTATGTGGTAAAAACTCAGCGGCAGCTACCGACACTTGCGCAGGTGGTACTAACACTGATTATAAAGGTAATTATGTATCACAAATTGATGTGACTAAAGGGGGGGGCGTTAATATTACTTACGGTAATAAAGCAAATGCTGATGCATTAAATACAAAAATTTTAACTCTTATGCCAGGTACTGATAAAGCTAAGAACGTTACATGGGTTTGTGGTAATGCTGCAACACCTACTGGCGTGGATATGGCTGGAGCGGCTAATGCTACAACCATTGATGCTAAATACCTTCCTGGTTCTTGTAAAAACTAATTAATTTTTTAAAGTAAAAAGCTGGATTTATTCCAGCTTTTTATTTGGATTACATATGAGTAAACGTATTAAGTTTTTTATAGTACATATAACTTTTTCACTTATAGTCATTAGTTTATTGCTTTGTTGTATTTTTCTTATGTGGTATCCCACTCCTTTGAGTAAAGCGACAGGACTAGAACACATATTATTTTTACTAATTTTAGTTGATGTTATTGTTGGGCCTCTTTTAGGATTGTTGATATATAAAGAAGGTAAAAAAACTCTAAAGTTTGATTTGGCTATTATTTGTATTTTACAAATTAGTGCGTTTCTTTTTGGCTGTTATCATGTGTTTAAGGGCAGACCTGTATGGATAGTATACAGTGTCGATCAATTTGAATTAATACGTGACAATGAAGTGGTTTCTAAATCATATCAACCTTCATTTTTAGGCCCAAAATTTGTTGGTATTCAATACTCTCAAGATCCTCATTTAAAGCAAAAAGAAATGTTTCAAGAATTATTCAGTGGAATAGCTTTAGCACAAGATCCAAAAAACTATAAAGAATTGAGCCAAATAAAATCACAACTTTTGCAACACTTACAAAATCTAGAAAGTCTTAAAGAATATAACTCTAAACAGCAAGTAGAAAATATTTTAAAAAAATATCCAGAAGCTAATGCATGGGTTCCTTTAAAAGCAAATGCTGTAGATATGGTTGTTTTAATGGATAAAAACTCAGCTCAAGTCGTTAAAATTGTAGACTTGCGACCATGGAAATAAGTTAGGAAATCTTGTGAGAAGATACATACAGAACCTAATTCTTCTCACTTTCTTCCATGTATAATTCATCTCAAGTTTTTGGCCTCTAATCTGTCTTTATGCAACTATTCTTTCTATTCCTCGCAGCAATTCTGTTGGGTTTTGCGTGGCTATCGCCATTTCACTATAACCCTTGGGTGATGTTTTCTAGTGAGATAAGTACTTTTGCAGCAGGTTTAAGTGTCTTAGCTGCGCTTTTTCACCAGAATATTAAAATCCCGCGTGCACAATTATTGTTGTTACCATTTATTTTAATTCCAGTGGTGCAGTGGGCTTCAGGATTAGTTTTTGATTTTAGTACAGCTTTGTTAAGTTCACTTTACCTGCTGGGCTTCGGATTTACAGTTGTGGCGGGTTATAACCTGTCACTAGAGCCCCACCAAAGAGATGAAATTTTTACAGGTTTTAGTTTACTTACTGTTATTGTTTCAGTTGCAACGAGCGTTATTGCAATTTGTCAGTGGTTAAACATTGATAGACATTTTGTTCATATGCTGCATTTGGTTGGTAATAGACCTTATGGTAACTTTGGCCAACCCAATAATATGGCAACCTTTCTCATTATGGGATTATTAGGGTGCTTATATTTATATGAAAAGAATAAGGCTTCAGTTTGGTTGCTCTTTCCATCAGCGCTAACTATTTTATTTGCAGTTGTTCTAAGTCAATCGCGAACCTCTTGGATTGTTTTGCCGTTTTTACTTATCTATTGGGCTGTTAAGCAATTTAACAAACCTAAGCGGTTTGGATTATTTCAAGGTCTACTTTGGTGTGCTGGCTTTTTCTTAATGGCTAGTTTGGTTTTACCGTTTATCACAAGTTTAATTGAAACGTGGTCACATACAGATATAACTCAGGCGAGTAGCTTGGCTGAACGGGCAAGTTCTGGTTACTTACGCTTTAATATCTGGACCCAAATGTTACTCGCTGTACAGCAACATCCGTGGCTGGGATATGGCTGGAATCAAACTAGTGTTGCTCAAATATCCGCTTATGCTCTTTTCCCAACGACAGAGTGGACGACCAGCGCTCATAATGTGCTGCTTGATCTTATTATTTGGAATGGTATTCCAATTGCTACAGTGATGATTGTTTATTTTGTTTGCTGGTTGTTTTGGCTAAATCAGCAAGCGAAAGAAACGATCTCAATTATTGCAATAATGATGGTCTGTACAGTCCTTATTCATGCCATGTTAGAATTTCCGCAGCGTTATGCTTATTTCTTGCTGACATGTGGCTTTTTATTGGGGCTAATCCAAGCCCAGTCTCCGATATTGAAAGGCGTTGTACTAAGTAAGCAGCTTCTGCGTTTAATATGGGGTATAAGCTTGGTACTTATAATTGTAATTTGGCGTGATTACCACGTATATGTCATGAATAGTAATTTACTATTTAAAAATAAGCAGCCAAATGCTGAGTTTATGGGAAGCGATCGAATTTTTGTTTTAACTCAATTTGAGCAGCGTTTAAAGTGGATTGCACTTAATCCTCATGTAACTTTATCTGAAGTAGAATTAACTCAGTGGGGAGGTTTTGTGAAGAATAAACCAACCCCATATAATTTGCGTAAATATGCTCAATTACTTGCTTACAATGGAAAAGTAGATCAAGCTGAGAAACAAATATTTATTTTGCAGCACCTTTATGGACAGCAAATAACACTGCCGCAATTATTAAAAGATAAATAAAAAAAATCCCCTTGCACTACAAGGGGATTTTTTTTGGCAAATTACATTTGGCTCTGAATATAATTTTCGATACCAACGCTACCGATAAGGTCAATTTGAGTGTCTAACCAATCCCAATATTCTTCTTCTTTTTCTAGAATTTCTTGTACTAAATCACGCGTTACATAATCTTGTTCTGTTTCAGCTAAAGCGACTGCTTTTTGAATAGCTTCAATGTTTTCATTCACTTTGCGAATATCACATTGCAGAACTTCTTCTGTATGTTGACCAATATATAATTTACCTAGATGTTGAAGATTTGGAAGGCCTTCTAAAAATAAGATACGCTCAATAATTTTGTCAGCATGCTTCATTTGACGAATTGATTCTTTATATTCAGCAGAACCGAGTTGTTCAATCCCCCAGTCATTGAACATGCGAGAGTGTAAAAAGTATTGGTTAATTGCAGTTAAATGATGATACAGCACTTGGTTAAGCTGATTAATCACATCACGATTGCCTTTCATTGTAGCTACTCCAAAACAATTTCTGCCTTAATCCAATTAAGGCAATCTATGAATTCATTTTAGTGAACAATCATGGATATGGCGAGTAATTTATAGAACAGCAAATGAAAATCGCAATCAAAAACAACACAATATTGGTAAAGGTGAATTTACTTCCAAAAAAAACCGCTTGAATGGGGAACAATAAACGTTCCGCAAAAAGCGGTGGAGGAGTCAATAATTTACTGTTAAATACTAATTTTTATTATGCAGCTACCGAAATGCGTGCAGCAATTTCTGCTAATTCATCACTAATAATAGCACGTGCTTCTGGTGCACAGCGTCCGCAGCAAGTACCAAGGTCAAGCAAATCGCGAACTTCACGATAGCTTTCAGCGCCATTTTCAATAGCGTCTTTAATATCTTGATCTGTAATGCCACGACACAAGCAAACGTACATGGGAGTGATCCCCAAATATAAATGCGATAATTGATATTATTGATAATTATTATCGTTTGTCAATGAAATTCATTTAAAATCTCATTTATCTTTATTGGGATTTTGGATAAAAAAATACCACCTAAGCGGAAATCTGAGAGTTGTCCAGATTTTTAAGCACGGTGGTATTTACGTTTTTCGCTAAATATTTAAGAATTAAATTTTTATCTTATTGATTAATAATAACAATGCCGTCCATTTCAACTAATGCACCTTTAGGTAAACTTGCTACCCCAAGTGCAGCGCGAGCTGGGTATGGCTGAGCAAAATATTCACCCATGATTTGGTTTACAAGTTGGAAGTTAGATAAATCAGTGAGAAAAATATTGAGCTTTGCAATATCTGCAAGTGAGCCACCTGCGGCTTCACAAACTGCTTTTAGGTTATCAAATACACGGCGGATTTGAGCTTCAATACCGTCGACGAGTTCCATACTGTATGGGTCTAAACCAATTTGCCCTGATAGATATAATGTATTACCCACTAAAATGGCTTGAGAATATGTGCCGATAGCAGCAGGGGCATTTTCAGTATGAATGACTTGACGGGACATTTGGTTCTCCTTGATTAAATCTTTTTCCATCATAATCGATGATACGTTTTGACAAAAGTATCATCGATTTAATTAATTAAGTGATTTTGGAAAGTTAGATTTTAGTAAAGCAGAACAAATTTTAGCTTACTTTGGAAATTTCCGCCTGTGGAGCTGGGGCATCTAAGCGTTCAATACGTGGGAATCCGTAGTGCATGCGTAAATCACGAATAACCTTTGCAATATGCTTACGATTGTTCACCACAATATTGAAGAAAGTTCGTTGCTCGTTGGAATGTACCATTTCTACCCCTGCATTATTTTTACGGCATTGATAGATAAGGTCTGATACCTGTTCATCATTCATAGCCATATAAATCGCAAGGTAGGCAGTAAAGCGTACATCATCTACATCATCTGCTTTCCATTGAAGCGGCATGATATTTTCTGGATGCAAATGCTGTTCATGCAGTAAATTATGACAACGAATACGATGCACAATTAATCCACGGCGTGTTAAGTGACCTTGAATGAGATCGCCCAAAACTGGATTGCAGCAGTGAGCATATTTAACATCGATGCCTTCAGTACCCTGAATTAATCGGTCTGAATTTTCTACTTGTGGATGTTTGTCATTTGCAAACAAATGATTGGCAACGAGTTGAGGAAGTAAGTCTCCAACTGCGATTTGCTCAAATAATGCATCTTTATTATCAATATGACGCCATTGTAAAAGATCTAGCCAATCTGCTTCTGAAAGATCATTGATTGAACGGTTAAAGAGTTTTAATGCTCGTGAAAGTGCCTGTGCACCCACTAAACGTTGTTCTTCAATATCTTGATCTTTGAGTACATGTTGTAACGCACGGCGGGCTTTTTGAGTATTAATGAAGCTTAACCAGTCCGGATTTGGAGTTGCTAAAACATCAGTAATGATTTCAATCACCTGTCCACTGACTAGGGGAGTTGAAAGTGGTTTAATTTCGCCGTCAACTTTCGCGCCTACTGCATGGTTACCCAAGAAAAGGCTTGCTGAATAAGCAAAGTCAACTACTGTTGCACCTTGTGGTAATTCGTGTAGTTGGCCGTGTGGGGTGTAAACCCAAATTTTTTCTTGATGTAAGTAATCTAATAAATCATTAAAAGTTGTTTTAGCACATTCACCATCAATGAGTGTATTTAAGTTCTGCATTGATGCCTGAATGGCAGACCGGCAAGTTTGTGGAGCATTTTCACCGAGTACTACACCGAAACGTGCGGCTTTACGCATGAGTTCGGTTTGAATGGTGAGTGATAGTGTGGTTTTTTCGCCTTTAAGCTTGATCAATAAAGATTGATTGCCACCAGGTAATGGGCGTCGAATATGGTCTTGGTATTCGATAACTTGAAAATTTTCTTTTAATGCTGCAAATAAACGGTCACAGTCGGCAACTGACTGTAAAACAATTTCAAAGGCATGACTATGGGTAAGCTCTTGTAAATCCATCTCGCTTTTGACGAAATGGCGTAATAGTTCAATATTATTATTTTTCTTTTTAATACGGCCTTGAATATGGTAGTTGTGCAGAAGCTCTGCTAGATTTTGTTCCCAAATGCTTTGGTATTTACATCGTTCGGGTTTGGTTTGGAGTAATGCATTCTGGACGTTATCAAACATATCTAAATCAAGATTTTGATAACATAAATTTTCAAGATTATCAGCCATTTCATTCATGCCGACTAATCTTGCCATAGGTACAAAAATATCAAAAGTTTCTTGCGCGATACGAGCACGTTTATCGGGACGCAAAGCACCTAAGGTTGTCATATTATGATAGCGATCGGCTAGTTTAATAATAATGACGCGTGGATCTTGTAGTGTTGCTTGTAGAATTTTTCTGAAAGACGCAGCTTTGTTGTATTCTTTATCACTTGATTGGCTTAGCTTGGTCACGCCATCAACTAGCTCTGCAACAGTTTGGCCAAATCGCTCAGTAATATCTTCTTTAGAATATTGAGTATCTTCAATGACATCATGTAAAAGGGCTGCCATTAAAGTTTCAGCGTCCAATCGCATGTTAGCTAAAATACAGCTAACAGCAATGGGATGTAAAATATAGGGTTCACCACTTTTACGTGTAATACCAGTGTGTGCCAGATCTCCAAAATCACAGGCAGCAAGCACTTTCTCGACTTCACTTACGGATAAGTAAGGTTCGATAATTAATTTGAGCTGTTGCTTGGCTTGGCTGACCTCTTCGCCTGGCATAGACCACCCTTTTTCTGTTGCTTAAAAAACTAAATCTATCTACTTCTTAATGAAAAGCATATTGCGGAACTTGTCAATTTTTTCGGTTGAAAAAGTGTATTTTTTTTTCAATGAAAATAATTGTTTTTGCCAATATGTTTTAAATATGAAGAAGCCAAATAAAAAACCATCGCAAAGAAACGATGGTTTTTTATAGAAACAGGAGTAATTAGAAAGAAAAACCTTCTAAATTCAAGCTGTTTGTAGAAAGGGCAAGATCAAGACTCGAAGTTTGATAATCTTGCTCACGTTGTTTAAGAATTTCTTTCGTTACGTGACCTACAGCGATTTCACGTAAAGCAACAACTGTCGGTTTGTCGTTATCCCATTCTACAGTTGGCTCCATGCCTTGACGTGCCAATTGACGAGCACGTTTACTTGCAACGAGCACAAGCTCAAAACGGTTGTCTACATGATCTAAACAATCTTCAACGGTGACGCGTGCCATAAAAGTTCTCGTTTTGGAATGGTAAATTTGAACAGACTAAATAGTATAAAAGGCTTTCGTTCTAGACTCAAGTTATTCCTGTTTTGGTTGAGGAGTAATCAAGTCTTGGATTAATGCTTGGTGTCTTTTTGCTTGCTGAGATAGCACCAAACGGTTCGCTGTAATCACAGCTTCAAGCTCATGTAAGGCTTTATTAAAATCATCATTGATAATGATGTAGTCAAAGTTCGTATAATGCTGCATATCTTCAACAGCACAGCTTAAACGATGTTCGATCACTTCAACAGAATCTGTACCGCGATTAGATAAACGCTGACGTAAGTCAAATTGAGTAGGCGGTAAAATAAAGATTTGTTTAGATTCAGGAAACAGCTTACGTACTTGCTCTGCACCTTGCCAATCAATTTCAAGCAAGACATCATGTCCTTGAGTTAACTGTTGTTTTACGGTTGCTTGTGAAGTGCCATAGTAGTTACCAAATACTTCAGCGTATTCAATAAATCCATCTTGGTTAACTTGGTCTAAAAAGTCATCTTTTGTTGTGAAGTGATAGTGAACACCATCTAATTCACCTGGTCGTTGACCTCGGGTAGTATGCGAAACTGAAACATGTAAATTGCTTACACGGTCAAGTAGGGCTTTCACCAAAGATGTTTTGCCCGTTCCTGATGCAGCAGAAACGACAAACAATAGACCCGACATGATATTTTTCCTGATATGATAAAATATCTTCGCTATTGTAGTGTACCGTGCGTTTAAACTGAATAGTTTTAACTGCAAATATTTAAGGGAAGTTCCCCTGTTTTATTAATTTTGAGGCTGTTATGGAAATTGTGTTAGCTAATCCGCGTGGTTTTTGTGCCGGTGTTGATCGAGCCATAGCAATCGTCAATCGGGCTTTGGAATGTTTTAATCCTCCTATTTATGTACGTCATGAAGTTGTACACAATAAATTTGTGGTAGATGACTTGCGTCAGAGAGGGGCGGTTTTCGTTGATGAGCTGGACCAAGTGCCAGATGACTCAATTGTAATTTTCAGTGCACACGGTGTTTCAAAAGCAGTCCAACAAGAAGCAGAGCGTCGAGGTTTAAAAGTATTTGATGCAACTTGTCCTTTAGTTACTAAAGTGCATATTGAGGTAACCAAATATGCTCGTGAAGGAACGGAAGCAATTTTAATTGGTCATGAAGGGCACCCGGAAGTTGAAGGTACGATGGGGCAATATGATAAATTAAAAGGTGGGGATATTTATCTGGTAGAAGATGAGGCTGATGTAGAAGCCTTACAGGTAAGACATCCAAACAAACTTGCATTTGTTACGCAAACGACTTTATCTATTGATGATACAGCGAAAGTGATTGATGCATTGCGTGCGAAATTCCCAAATATTCAGGGACCACGCAAAGATGATATTTGTTATGCAACTCAAAACAGACAAGATGCGGTACGTGACTTAGCTGAAAAATGCGATGTCGTATTGGTAGTTGGCTCACCTAATTCATCAAATTCGAACCGTTTACGTGAGCTTGCTGAACGTATGGGGAAAGCTGCCTATCTTGTAGATAACGCCGATCAGCTTGAACAATCATGGTTCAATGAAACTTGTAAAATTGGTGTAACAGCTGGTGCCTCAGCGCCAGAAATTTTAATTAAGCAAGTCATTCAACGTTTACAAGACTGGGGGGCTCAGGCACCTAAAGAGTTAGAAGGACGTGAAGAAAATATTACTTTTAGTCTTCCTAAAGAATTACGCATTCATGTCACACAAGCCTAAAGTGTGACTTATTTAACATACTGATTTTAAAAAGTTAAACAGATAATTGTGATGTGACAGTTATCTGTTTTTTTATACCCTTTATCTGGTTTGTATTCGTTTTGTAAAACTAAAACGTAAAATTTATATAGAAATAAAAAATTTTAAGTTTATTTGGGGTTATGGGGATGAGGGGAATTATTCCGCAAGAAGGGTTCACCTTAATTGAGCTCATAGTGACAATTGTGGTTATGGCAATTATTGCTGTGATGGCTGAACCAATGTTTGGGGATATGTTGAATAATCAAAATTTGAATAGAAGTTCAGAAGATCTAGTTTCAAGTATAAATCAGGCACGTATGAAAGCTATAGTCGAGCGTAGACAAGTAAAAGTGCAATTAAATTCTACGTATGTTGCAGATAGTGACAATCAAATTAATTGGGTACCAAGCGGAAAAGCTCAATTAAAAACAGGGTCTAATACTTCTATAGTATTTTTAATGTCCGGTTTGGTAAAAGATGCAACCGGAGATACAACTTTTGAAATTTGTAATACGGCATCTGGTAATAAATCAAAAATTATTAATATTTCAAGAATGGGATCAATTCAGTCAATCACAATGGGGACATGTTCATGAAGAGCCTTGGACACCAGCGTGGAATGGGGATGATTGAAATTCTAGTTGCTTTGCTGATTTTGGCAATTGGTATTTTAGGATTTATTGCTCTGCAGTATAGAGCGTTAGAAGCAAGTGCAGAAAGTACATCGCGAGTACAAGCAATTACATTGGCGCGCGATCTTGCCGAGCGCATGAGAGTTAATCGTAATTCTTTAACAGTATATAACCAGCAACTTCAAGATGCCAGTAAACAAACAGACTACGCTAAAAATTGCTTTCAAAACAATTGTACTGATACAGAGCTAGCTGATTTTGATGTTGCTCAGGTTATAAAAAGTGCATCTTCTTTTGGTATGACTATGAATATGATTGCCTGTCCCAAAACTAACAATCGTCAATGTATTTATATTGCCTGGGGAGATACTAGTGCAACGAATGGCACTAGTGTAGGAGATTGTACTCAAGATACTTCATATAACAATAATTCAACGTGTGTGATTATGGAGGCCTATTAAAATGAAAAAAAATCAGGGTTTTACATTAATCGAACTCATACTTTCGTTAGCTTTAGGTCTCATAATTACAGCGGCTGCAATATTATTGTTTTTGACTAGTCAAAAAAGTTTATCAATGCAGATAGGTGTTTCCGATGTACAGGATAATGCTAATTTTGGGCTTAACTATTTAACCCAAGATATTCGCCTTGCGAATTTAAATAATCCTAAAGCAGTTATTAATGATCAAACCGCGTACGGCGGTATTGTCTTAACTTCTTCAGTTAATTCAGCTAAAGACGCTGCTAATGAGCCTCTTAGTAATCTTTATAAAACCATTGTTGGTGTAACAGCCGGTACTAATTTACTTTCGCGTAGTCAAGGCGATAGTGTTAGTACTGGTAATACTTGGACTGGAGCATCAAACGTCCAAAGTAATGGAAGTGATATAGCCAGTGATCAACTCGTTATTCAATATGTACCGCAATATACAATTGATACAAAAGGTACAGCAACTCAAGCTGACGATGAATATATAGGTGGTACAGATTGCGAAGGAAACAATTTGAATTTTCCTCTTGCAAGTGGACGCCAAGTTATAGTTGAACGATATTTTCTACGTAAAGATGCTAATAACACTACTGATGAACCCAATCAACCCTTAGCACTAGCTTGTGATGCCGGTTATTACCCATTAACGGGTAATCCAACTGCTATCACGCGTTATGGGGATGCGGGTGAAATTATAATGAAACGCGTAGATTATTTCCGAGTTTTACTGAATGTTCAGGGGAGTTCAGGGCGACGTTATATTTCAATACATGATTATTTGAGTTTAACAGCTCCTCGTCCACGTATTGTTTCGGTACAAATTGGATTATTAACTCGTTCATTGCAACCAGTCGGTGCAGAAGTAGCAATTAAAGATGATCAACAATTTTCAGTATTGGATCAAACGATTACAGTTAAAAAGCCTACAAATTCTACAAAAAAATATGTGCGGCAAGTGATATCACAAACCATCGCTTTACGTAATGTAATCGGGGAGCGTGGTGAATGAAACTGAAGCAGAGTGGTTCAGCGTTAATTGTTGTACTCATTTTTTTAGTCGTAATTATGGTTATTGGTACAATAGCAATTCGTAAAGGCTTAATTAATCTAAATATAGCAACAAATAGTCAAGTTCAACAATTGATATTACAAAATTCGGATGCTTCTTTTTTTCAGATAGAGAATCCAACTAATCTAATTCAAAGCTTAAGTGCGACAGGTTTATTTGGTTATATCAGCAATGCAAATGACAAAAATAAAGAATTGGTCTTTTGTTATCGCGGAGATCAAAGCGACTTTTTTAATATTGGTCGTGCAAGTTTAATGCAATGGGTGGATGGAAATAGTGCACCTACTAATAATGCTTTAGGTACAGATGGTTATTGTGATGCAGTTGATACAACCAATAACTGGTTTACCAGTGGTCGTAAGGCAGTCATGACTCAGGTTGCAGTCAAATTCTCCACTGTGGGGGAAGATGACCCTTTTTATGCTCGAACTCGTGGCCTTGATGAAAAAGAAGGGCAAGTCCAAGAGGCGAAACGAGTCAAAGTATTTGCTGTGTCATTGATGCCAGGTTTAAGTAGCGTTAATCGTGCTGATATTAACAAGTGTCTACAACAACACATGAGTGAAGTGACACTCCCAGATGGAACGGCAGCACCAGATGTTACTAATAAATCCGACTTAGACAATCCTTTAAAGTCAGTGGCAGAGTGCTTAACCAGCTTAAATGTCCCATTCACTACGAACGTCACTGAATACACTATTGCACAAGATTTTAACTAATTGGGGAAAATAATAATGGATAAGAAAGACTTAAAGTTTTCATATCATCCAAAACTTCTAACAAGTGCAGTAGCCGCTTTATGTACTGGGTTAGTAGCGAGCAGTGTAAGTCAGGCCAGTGATATTAAAATTTATCAGGCAGCTACAGCTGGCAATATAACCCTGACACTTATGATTGATACATCGGGGAGTATGACTGACTTAAATAGTTATGATGGTACAAATTATACTCGTTTACAACGAGTTCAAAGTGCTATGGTGGATTTATTGCAAGGAAGCAGTACGGTTACTAAATTATCAGATGATAAGGTGATCGGTCTATCTAGTTTTTATGATAGCTCAGCTGGTTATATTATTTTACCAGCTCAAGCTTTAAAGACACCGAATGTTGTTTATAAGGGTATTTCATATGCTACTCAACGTGACGCTTTATTAAAGGCTATAGCAGATTTTAAAGGGACTGGTAGTACGCCTACAGCTAATGCTTATGCTGAAGTTGCTGCTTACATGATGGGAAGAACAACCGGAACGGTTAAATGGTATGGTTGTGGTAGTAGCGGTTCTACCAACCAATATGATTGTCAATCTCTTTTAACAGCAATACCTAATATATCTAACTATTCTACTTCCTCGTCTAATGGGACAGTTTATTATTATGTGCAAACAGGAAGTGGTCGTTCTAAAGTAACAACTTATTATTATAAATCTGTTAGTTCAACTGGTAGTGGTTTTTCTTATTCATCAGATAATACTAAAATTACTGACAAAACTTTATATGAGATGCCTGGGCCTATTAGAGCACAGGTAGATAATACTGGTACCAACACCAATAAATCTTGTAGTGCGCAAGGTATCTATATGTTGACAGATGGTGAGCCTAATGGTTCTAGTGTGACAACTGCCAAACAATTAATGCAAACAGCTTTGACTAGTGGTTATAGTAGTACTTTAACTTGTTCAGGCAAATTATTTAATGCTACGAATGCTAGTTATTCATCACAGAGTGCTTGGGAATGTATTAGTGATTTTTCACAGCTACTATTAAATAACACTACCGCAGGAAGTGTTTCAAGTACGCCAATGAATCCACTTGGATTAAAGATTAGAACTGCTGTAGTGGGTTTTGGTAATGATTATAATAATATGACTTCATATGATGGAACAGATCTTTCTGTAGAAGCTAATCGCTTATTAAACTTAAATAAGATGCTTTTTGGCACTAATACAGCGAATTACAAAACTAGAATAAGTGATATTACACCTGCTTTATTCAATAGTGATGTTAAGAAAGCTGCTGCGTGGGGAATTTATGGACAGGGAGGATGGTACTCTGGTTCTAGCTCGCAAGACGTCGTTAATAGTGTAAATAATTTTATTAAAATCCTATCTAGTGATATTCCTGCAGTAACAACGGGTTCACCTACAATTCCTAAAGATAGTTTGAATCCGGCAGTATTGCAAAAAGAAGCATATTTTCCTCAATTTCAGCCTACACCAGATAAGAAATTTCAACTTTGGGCAGGTAACCTGAAAAAGTATAATGTTATCAATGGTGTGTTAAAAGATAGAGATGGAACCAATATCATTGAAAGCACAGGTACTGTTAAAGCTAATTATGATCTTTGGTCAGAGGCGATCACAAGTACTAATATTGATGCTGATGATAGTACAATTGGGAGTAAAAAATTTGCCTTAAAAGGCGGAGCTTGGTCAAAGCTCTTATTAAAAATGAATAGTGATAATTCAGATTCGCAACGTAAATTAGTAACTAATCGAGTTTATAACGGTTCAACAAAGACATTTGATAATAGTAGTGGTGATTTAAAGAGAATCTCCCTAGCTAGTTTACTAGCTGGAGATTATAAAACTGATAGTTATAGAGGCTATTTAATGGCACTGTTGGGCTATCCAGTTACTAAAATAGATGCTGAAACCCCCGCTAATATTACACAGACTTCGTTAAATGCAATGACCACAGAACTTCGCCAGATTGGTGCGGTGATGCATTCTTCACCATTACTACTTACGAATAGCGGTAAAATTACTTATCTTAACGGTAAAATTGATACTACTGATAGAGATGACTATGTGCTTTTTGGGACAACACAAGGTTTATTACATGTTGTAAAAGCTGGAAAAAATGATACAGACAGTGAAGGTGGAAAGGAGGTCTTTACCTTTGTACCAAATGAAATGGTTGAAAATCAGCCTGCTGCATTTCTAAAAAATGATGTTACAGATGGTGGGATCGACAGCCTTTACTATGGTATTGATGCACCGTGGACTAGTTATACTGAATATGTATTAGATAGTAATCGAGCAGGATTAACTGTAGGAGCAGGTTACCAGTCTGAGACAGGTAAACAGATGGTTTATGGCGGTTTGCGTATGGGGGGGCGTAGTTATTATGCACTCAATTTGCAAGATATGAGTAATCCAAAACTAATGTTTCAGATTTCTCCTAAAGATCAGAAAGTTTATTCTAATGGCACAACTACTAGCTATCCAGAATTACAATATATGGGAGGGAGTTGGTCAAAACCTGCTATTGCATGGGTGAACTGGAAAGAAAAGAATAGTCAAGGAACATTCCAAACGAAACGGAAGCGTGTAATGTTCGTGGGTGGTGGTTATGATGATGGTTATGAAAGTGAGACATATAACCCTACTATTAGCAAAGGCGCAGGCGTATATATGTTTGATGCGGATAATGGCAAATTATTATGGTGGGCAAGTGCCAATACTAATAGTGTAACTGCATCATCAGGCGTGGAAAAAACTTATTCTTCTAACTTGCAATATAGTGTTGTAAGTGAAATTCGAACAGAAGACAGAAATGGTGATGGTTTAGTAGATCATCTTTATTTTGGTGATTTAGGTGGTCAATTATTTCGTATTGATTTGGATAATGCTGCTGCAACAAATTCAAGCTTTGCCAAGCCGCCAAAATTATTATTAAATTTACATAATGGTGCGACTGGTCCTCGTTTTTATGAAATGCCAGCTTTTTCCATTTATGATTATAATGGCGTAACATTTGCTGTTATCTCAATTGGTAGTGGAGATCGTAGCACTCCTTTGGCATCTAAAACCTCAGGCAATTATGATGCTGTATACAATATCTATGATCGGGATGTAGCAGCGAGAAATTTATATCAATCAAATTATGCCTATCAAGATTCAACTGTAATTAGTACTAGTCAGCTTGGTGAAATTACTAATAATAATTGGAATACATATGATGCAGGCGCAATAGCTTTACTTTCTTCTAAACGTGGATGGTTCTATCGTTATAGCGGTAGCCAAACAAAAGTATTTTTTACACCAATTGCTCTAAATCATCGATTATTTGTTTCAACGTTTGATGGAAGTAAAGATGGTTTATCTGGAGATTGTGGAGCAGGAGTAAAAGGAGAAAGCTTTTTAAGTCAGTTTTGTATGCCTTTTGGACAATGCAGTAAATCGACCCTAGCAGCTAATAATGATAGTGTTCAGTGTGCACCTGGTACTGATTGTTCACAGGGTGCAGGTATTCAAGATACTACTGTTGTAGATGATGGCGGCGATGGTGGCAGCGGTGGTGGTGGCAGCGGCGGTGGCGGCGGTAATGGAAGTACTAATAATAAGAACTATTGTGTAAATATGGGTAATCGTGGTGTTACCACTATTGGCGGTATTATTGCCTCGAATAGTAGTAAGATGTGTTTAATACCACAGCGTTGGTATGCCCGTTAGAAAGGAATAAGTGATGAAACGTAATTTCACGTATTCTTTAGGCTTTACTCTTATTGAGCTAATGATTGTAGTTGTGATTGTTGCTATTTTTGCCGCAGTTGCAATACCTTCATACCAAGCCTATGTTCTACGAGCCGATGCTTCACGTGCGCAGCAGCAAATGCAACAAATAGCAGTACAACTTGCTCGTCAAAAATCTAGAAATTTTAATTACATAGGTTTTTCTACAGGGGCTACAGCCCCAGTAACTTTGCCTGTTGGAGCAACCGGTAGTGCTATTAAATACCGAATAACTGTACGAGATGGTGACGATACAACGAAAACCTTAACAGATCCTACAGCTTTAGGGCAAAACTGGGTTATCAGAGCAGAGGCTTCCGATCCTAATAATTTTACTTATTTGTTTACTAGTAACGGATTACGTTGTAAGAATAAAGCAACTAGCAATGTTACTTATATAACTTGTGGCACTGGGGCTGAGCTGTGGTAAATAAAATAAAAGGCTTTACCTTAATGGAGCTAATGATTGTTGTAGCGATTATTGCGATTATAGTGGCGATAGCTTATCCCTCTTATCAAGAATATAGTCGCCGTACTAAGCGTGTGGATATGCAAACTACGCTGCAGCAACTTTCCATGCAGATCCAGCGTTATAAAGTAGCTAATTTAAGAGTTAGTGGAGCAACCGCTTCAGACTTGGGTGTCGGATCATCTTATCCTCTCCAAGGCACAGCGCTTTATACAGTCAATTTGACTCCAGTGACAGCTGGAGCTTTAAATGCGGAAACATGGGTACTGACTGCGACGCCGATTGCAAATACTCCACAGTCTGGAGATGGGCATATTGTTTTAAATAATCGGGGTGAGCGTTGCTGGACAAAGGGAACTGATATTAACAGTGGTACGGCTTGCGTTCCTTCTGCAACATCGAATTGGGATGGCAAATAAATTTAAATTCAAAACTGCGGATAACTCAAAATTTAATCTTTCTTTCAGGGCGAAAATCACGTAGAATGTCGCCCTCTATGAAAGGGGTTTGAAGTGTTGCCGATGGTCGGCGCAGGGATAATCCGTAAGAATTATAAGGCTTTTATCATGGTTGTTATTCGTTTAGCACGTGGCGGCGCAAAAAAACGTCCATTCTATCAAATCGTTGTGACTGATAGCCGCAATGCACGTGATGGTCGTTTCATCGAGCGTATCGGTTTCTTTAACCCGACTGCACAAGGTCAAGCAGAAAAACTTCGTTTAGATGCAGACCGTTTTGCTCACTGGGTTTCTCAAGGTGCTCAACCTTCAGAACGTGTTGCTTCTTTAGCTGCTCAAGCTAAAAAAGCTACTGCATAATTATTGTAGTAGGTAGCCCATGACACCAACACAGAATGTTCCCGAAGATCGTATTCAGATTGGACAGTTACGTTCAGCTTATGGATTGAATGGGTGGCTCTGGGTGTATTCCAATACAGAACCTATGAGCAACATGTTTGACTACCTGCCTTGGTACATTGAGACCAAGGCCGGTTGGCAAACAATAGATGTAAAACGTTGGAAACCACATGGCAAAGGCCTAGTAGTTGCTTTGAAAGGTGTGAGTGATCGCACAGGAGCAGAAAACTTGGTTGGCGCTAATATCTGGATTGCTAAGTCTCAACTGCCAAAAGCAGATGTAGATGAGTATTACTGGTCAGATTTAAAAGGCTTAACAGTGTTAGGGCTTGATGATGAAGAACAGGAAGTTAACTTAGGGCAAATTCATGAGTTATTTGAAACTGGAGCTAATGATGTGATGGTTGTACGCGCTACACCAGACAGCATTGATTCAGAAGAACGCATGATTCCTTGGCATAAAGATGTGGTGCAACGCGTTGATCTTGAAGCTGGTCGCATTTACGTCAATTGGGGCGTAGATTATTAATCCTTCTTTAAGGATTAACGCAGTAGGAAAATAGAGGAGTCTGCGGTGTTTTTTGCAGTCATTACGCTTTTTCCTGAAATGTTTGAAGCGATTACAGCGTACGGGATTAGCGGACGCGCAGCAAAGCGTGACATTGTACAAGTAGCTTGTATTAATCCACGTGATTTTGCTGAAGGGAGTTACCGAAGAGTGGATGAACGTCCATTTGGTGGTGGTCCCGGTATGGTGATGATGGCTGAGCCTTTAGCAAAAGCAATTAACCATGCCAAACAACTTGCTTCGCAAGCAGGGTGTGTTCATGTACCTGTGGTGTATATGTCTCCACAAGGCAAAACTTTAAATGAACAGGCAGTACAGAAGTTTGTTGATTATGACGGCTTGATTGTATTGTGTGGACGTTATGAAGGTGTCGATGAGCGTTTGATCCAGCATTATGTTGATCAGGAATGGTCAATTGGAGATTATGTTTTATCTGGCGGTGAACTACCTGCTATGGTGTTGCTTGATAGTATTATTCGCCGTTTGCCGAATGTAATGTCAGATGAGCAATCAGCGATACAGGATTCTTTTGTAGATGGTCTTTTAGATTGTCCTCAATACACTAAGCCAGACCATTTTGAAGGTTTGGATGTTCCTGAAATTTTAAAGTCAGGGCACCATGCTAATATTGAAAAATGGCGATTTTTGCAGCGATATCAACGAACTCTAGAACGCCGACCAGAGTTGGCTGAAAAAGTTGAGTTGACTAAGCAACAAAAAAAATGGCTAAAAGATATAAAAGAGAATGGTGGTAATTTTTAATTGCTGTTCTCAGGAACGAAAGTTCTAAAACAGGACGAGAAGCATTGCTTCGAGTTAAAGCATAAGTCTATTTCATGAATAGTTTTATGTATATTTAAAGGCTCTTTATAGACATATTGTCGTAAAGGGAAAGATAAACGGGTTGATATGCGCTTTAGCCTCTATCCCCAGCGGAATCTCAGACCTCTTCTGACTCCGCACATATTGGAGATTCCCACAATGAGTGGTAAACATCCTTTAGTTCAAGCTGTTGAAAATGCACAGTTAAAATCTGATATCCCTGCTTTTGCACCAGGTGACACTGTTATTGTCCAAGTAAAAGTAAAAGAGGGTGATCGTGAACGTCTTCAAGCATTTGAAGGTGTTGTAATCGCTAAGAAAAACCGTGGTTTGAACTCTGCGTTCACAGTACGTAAAATTTCTAGCGGTGTTGGTGTTGAGCGTGTATTCCAAACTCACTCACCAGTTGTTGCTAAAATCGAAGTGAAACGTCGTGGTGACGTTCGTCGTGCTAAACTTTACTACCTCCGTGACTTGTCTGGTAAAGCTGCACGTATTCGTGAAAAATTACCAGCTCGTAAAGCGTAAGCTTATACCGAGTAAAAAAATGCGCCCAGAGGCGCATTTTTTTTGTTTAAAAATTATAGTCCTTGTAGTTTTAAACGGTTGGCATGTTGACGGTAAACCGAGACAGGATCGGCCGCAAAAATAGAGCGTATACCAAGCACTTGGTTTACTTCATCTAAATGGTTCCAGTTGTAGTCATCACGAATAGTTTTACCAAATTTGGCACTACATCTAGAAACTAAACCGTCATTATCTCCTAATGGATCGACAACTAAACTGCTACCAGTTAATGCAATATCAAAAGGGTCTAATGGATTGGTCAGCGCTTTATTACCTGAGAACGAATACATATAAATACCTTTCTCTTGATAAGCACCCTCGCCGCAAGAAGTTGTAGGCATACCCATAGGGAATTGAGCATTAAACTGTGAAGAACCTTGAGTAGATAAGCTGTGAGCACCTGCTAAAGAGTCATGCGGATAACTTGTTGGATCGAGACCCTCTGCCCAAGTAATTGCTGCTGAAAACCAATTTACTAGTGTTGCCAGTTTTGACAGAGGAGTACCCTCAACGTTCAATATGACATCTGCCATTGGAGATCCTTTGTTAGGTGCTCCAATCGTCGTAAGTGAGGCAACTTTTTCTGGCATGATGCCAGCGACATAGCGAATTGTTGGTCCCCCATGACTATGTCCAATCAAGTTGACTTTGGGTTTTCCGGTAATGGCAATAATTTCTTCTACTTGTTGGGCAAGTTGTTCTCCGCGAACTTCGGTTGAGTTAAACGGTGAAACCCTTGTTGCCCATACATTTCCTCCATTACGAGCAAGGTCAGGAAGAATCTGATACCAATAGTCCAGGCCAAGTGTATCTGTCCCAACTCTGCTAAAACCAGCCATACCATGGTTAAAAACCAATGGATATTTAGTTTGGGCATAATTTGAGTAGACAAATGAGCCTTTTACTTGCTCTGCATTTGTAGCATGGGTTGCTGAAACACTCAGTCCTGAGAGTATTGCTGCACAGAAAAATATTAAGTTCCTTTTCATTTTTTACTCACTATTTTTATTTTGTATGAGCAGCAGCTTTATTTTTGCTGCTGGATTAAGATTTGGCTAACTTTGGAATAGAAAAGCCTAGTAGCTAAATGGTAATTCACCTCCTTTGTCATGGACTTTTTCAAAAGTTTGAAGACGAAGTTGTTCCTGTGATGAGCTAAATTGTTGTTGGCGTAGTTGTTGAATCGCTTGATTTTTTGCGCTATCACTCATACTACTATTCAGCACTTCATCACGTTGATTTAGGTAGCCTGTAACTCGCTGTTGCCAAGCATTACGCTGTGTATCTAAAGTTTCTAATCTTTGTGTTGCCTCGGCTCCAACAAGTGCTGTACGCATTTGTCGCAGTTCCTCTGCTGAGCCATTACGGGCTTTAATTTGTTTGGTCAGCGTATGTAAATCATCAAGTTTTGATAGCTCTTGCAGGTTTTGTTGCCAATCTACTGGTAGTTGTTCAAATTGTTCTTTGAGCTTTTGAGCCTTTTCAATTTCACTTAAAGATGAGTCTTCCAGAATTTTCATACGATCTAATGTGTAGTTCTGATAAACGTCTTCTGTTGAAAATAGGCCTTCAATTTCGGACGCTGAAAAGAAGCGCTTTCTGATATCTTGAATTGAATTAAAAATTTTTTGAAAATAACTTTGATCTTGTTGTCTAGATTGAGGTGTTTGAATGTGTGCAAGTTCTTCACGATATTTTAAATAACGATTCCATAAATCAATGATTTGTGAGCGAGCTGGTTCTAAATACTGATCTTGTATAAATTTCTCAAAATGAGTTTTAACTTGTTGTAAATTTCCTTCGCCATACTGCGTAATAAAATATTCAAAGCAGTCGCGTGTCTGACTATTCACAACTAAATGTTGGTTGCTATCAACTTTTAGCTGGCAATTCACTTGGGTATCTTGCTGACTTTTGCTTGAATAAATATTTTGATTTAATGATGAATTTAAAGTGGTTTGAGAAGTGGCTGCTAAGCTTTTTGCCTCCTCTTGATTACGCTGAGGTGAGGCGCTTTTTGAGTCTGGACTCAGCCAATATACACATGCAATGAGGCTCAAAATAAAAAATCCAAGCACACACCACAATATCTTTTTCTGCATCCTTTGCATAAAGATATCTTCCTTAAGTTTTAATTTGTTGTTTTTTTACTCGATTAATAATGTGCCATAAAATAAGTGAAAACGCACCTAAATATTCTGAAAATATCTTGCCGAATTTGCTAACATGTCGGCACTTTTCTCTAGCTTTGTGTCCCAGTAAAAATGACGACAAAAAATCAAAAAATTTCTCGTCGCCATATCAGTGGTGTATTTCTTTTAAACAAACCATTAGGCCTAAGTTCAAACGCCGCTTTGCAAAAAGTACGTTGGTTATACCGTGCCCAAAAAGCAGGGCATACTGGTGCGTTAGATCCATTAGCAACAGGTTTACTTCCCGTTTGTTTAGGGGAGGCAACTAAATTTTCACATTATTTACTGGATTCTACAAAGCGATACCAAACCACTGTTCGTTTGGGGCAAACCACAACAACTAGTGATGTAGAGGGCGATATTTTACAAGAGCGTCCAGTTCCTGTTCTTACAGAAGAGCTTATTGAGCAAACTCTAGAAAAATTTAGAGGCGATATTCAACAAGTTCCTCCAATGTATTCTGCCTTGAAAAAAGAAGGTAGACCTTTATATGAACTTGCGCGAAAAGGTATTGAGATTGAACGTGAAGCACGTCCAGTCACGATTTATGCGCTAGAGTTAGTCGAGTTTACCGAAAATAGTATCACTCTGGATGTAACCTGTTCTAAAGGTACATACATCCGTGTACTCGGTGAGGATATTGGTGAAGCACTTGGCTGTGGCGGGCATTTAACAATGCTGAATCGGACTCAAACAGGACATTTTGAGTTGATCCCAAGTTATACCATTGAATATTTGGAAAGCTTAAGCGAAGAGCAAAGAGAAGAATTGTTATTACCAGTTTATGCACCAGTTGACCATTTCTTGAAAATTCAAGTTCCTGAGGGACGTGAAAAATATTTTTGCAACGGTTTAGAAAGCAATATTGATCATTCTGCGGAAGCAGAAGTTTTGATTTTTTCGGGTGAGCGCTGTTTAGGGTTAGCCGAAATTACTGATAAAAAGCGGTTGGTACCTAAGCGTATCTTAAATTTGTAGTAGATGTAGAGTATAAAGCATGGGCATGGAATGGGATGTTATCCTTAGTTTGATCTTTTTTGCGTTTACTGCGGGAGCGATTGATGCTGCTGTGGGTGGCGGCGGACTCATCCAGATTCCCGGTATTATGAGTACTTTCCCGACCATGCAGACTGCAACGGTGATTGGTACTAATAAAGTTTCATCGATTTTTGGTACTGCATCGGCGGCTTATACATTTGCAAAACGAGTGAAACTGCAATGGAAGCTTCTTGCCGTGATTGCTGTTTGTGCTCTCATTAGCTCATTTGCTGGAGCAGCCTGTTTATCACTTATTCCCCAATCGGTTTTACGTCCATTTGTATTTGTAATGCTGATCGTAATTGCGATTTATACTTTACTTAAAAAGAACTTTGGACAAGTTCATACCGAGCAGAAAGTTACTACGAAAATGCTTGTTCTAGCGGGTATTGGTAGTTTGGCAATCGGTTTTTATGACGGTATTTTTGGACCAGGTACCGGTAGTTTCTTTATCTTTTTCTTTATCCGTTTTTTACAAGTCGATTTTTTGCATGCCTCGGCATTGTCGAAAATTGGTAATTTTATGACCAATCTTGCAGCGTTGAGTTTTTTTATTCCTACGGGTCACGCTATTTTGCATATTGGTTTAATGATGGCGGCAGCCAACGTATTAGGTTCTATTGTTGGAGTGCGGACTGCACTCAAATACGGTAGCGGTTTTGTGCGTATTATCTTTTTAGTTTTGGTCAGTATCTTAATTTGCCGTTTGGGTTATCAGATGTTTGTGACTGGCTAAAATAGTATGAAAAGTATGAACTGATTTTAAAACAGCAGTTCATACTTTTATGTATCATTTGAAATTAGAAATATAAAAATCATTACAGAAATTTACTAGAAAGAAAACTGTGTAAAAAATAGTCTCATTTTAAGCTACGGAAACCATATAAATTTCAACGTATGATAAGCATTGAAATAAAAAAGATTTTTTAGCTAAAAATGAGGAAGAGAATGAATATTTTCGAAGCATTAAGAGAAAGCCATGAAAATCAACGCAACCTTTCTGAAAAATTAGTCCAAACACATGGTTTAACCGAAGAACGAAAAGAATTATTTGATGCATTAAAAAATGAACTTTATGCCCATTCGGTTGCCGAAGACCGTTACTTATATATTCCTTTAATGTTTGATGATGTCGGTTTAGATATTACCCGACATGCTTTATCTGAACATCATGAAATGGATGAGTTGGTTGAGCAACTTGAAAAAACCGATATGAGTAGTCCTAGCTGGTTGGCAACTGCGAAACAGTTGAGTGAAAAAGTTCATCATCATTTAAAAGAAGAAGAACATAAATTTTTTCAGCAAGCTGGAAAAATTCTTAAAGATAGTGAAAAAGAAAAACTTGGTAATCAATATTTAAAGGAATATAAGAAGTATAAAAAACAGTAGTAGGATTATATCTATGATGCTGTTTTAGTACTTCTTAGAGTAACCCCAATTGAAGCGAGCATTACGCAAGCTAAAGCCACCCATTGCAGCATACTGATTTCTTCATGAAGTAATAAGAAGCCCGTTAATGCTGCTAATGCGGGTGCCAAACTTGTTAGGGTACCGTAAGTTAATTTATTAAGTTGTTTGAGAGCCATTAAGTCGAGTGCATATGGAATAGCAGTCGCTAAAACCGCAATAAGTAAGGCTTTTCCCCAGTACTGTGTTTCAAGTAATGCTGGGCCATTATACCAAACACCAATTGGTAATAAGGCGAGCGCAGATATCGCGATCGCAATTGTTAAGGCATGCATTCCTATATTTTGGGTCACGGCCTTTTGACCAAAATAAATATAGAAGGCCCAACATAGACCTGCACCCAGTGCACAAGCAGCACCTACATAGGAAAAATGATGCTGTGTTGAGTCTTGCCATGGCACCATGAGCGCAATGCCTAACATAGCAAATGCTACCCAAATGTAGTCACTCTTTCGCTTAATCGAAAGTAGAGCAAGACCTAATGGTCCAATAAATTCTAAGCCTACCGCGATCCCCTGAGGTAGTTTTCCTAAAGAAGTATAAAATAAAATATTCATTAGCCCTAAAGATGCGCAATACATTAATAAATCACGCCATTTTAAATAGGGTAAACGAGACCAGATTTTCCACGAACGGAACATGATTGCAACAATAATAGTCGCAAAACTTAATCTTAAAATAGTAACCGTCAGAGGATCTAAAGCTGCAATAAGTTGCTTGGCAAATGAAGCGCTGATTTGATATGAAACCATCGACAAAATCATATATAGCACAGCAATAAATGGAAGATTTTGCATGGAAATACCTTAGTGCTTCATTTGATATTTAAAATTAATAGCGGCCAATTATAGCCAACATTGCATTTTAGCTGGCAGTTCTTAACCAACTAAACTGCGATTTTTTCGCGTTCCTGACGGGCTTTTTGGGTGGTTATGGTGCAGCCGACAGAAGCGATAATAATGGTTGCGAGAGCTAGCCATTGATTCCATAACAAATACTCACCTAAGAAGATGAAACCAGACAATGCTGCGACTGCGGGTTCTAAGCTCATCAGTGTTCCGAAACTTAAGGGTGTCAAATTGCGTAATGCAAGCATTTCTAAGGAAAAGGGAAGTGCACTGGCTAAGATTGCTAAGCCAATAAAATAAAATAGATAAGGCAGTTCTATCACTTGACCAATCGAGCTTGAAAAAAAGGTAATGGGTAATAAGATGCATGCACCCACAGACATTCCTAAACACACAGTATGATTACCTGAAATACCAGAAGGTTTTTGTCCTGCAATAATATAGAGTGCCCAACAAGCACCTGCACTCATTGCAAACAAAACCCCAATCCAGTCTAGACCATGTGCTTGGTTAAAAGGGAATAATAAAATGAGGCCAACAATCGCAAAACTTACCCAAACAAAATCGTATTTTTGTCGTGCATGATATAAAGCCACGCTTAATGGGCCAATAAATTCAAAAGCAACCGCAATACCAATTGGTAGTCGTTCAATAGACAGATAAAAAAGTGCATTCATACCAGCAAGGGCACAGCCATAGCTTAAAATTGCTTTCCATCGAACCTGACTAAAATTAATTCGCCAGATCTTAAAAATGAAAGCCAGAATACATGCTCCAATACATAATCGCATTGCAGAAACAGTAAGCACGGGAAAGTTTTGAAATAGGACTTTAGCCAAGGATGCGCTACTTTGAACGCTTAACATGGCAAGAATAAGAAAGCCCAAAGCGTGTAGCTGAGTTTTCTGGCTTGAAATTGACATTTTATTATTAAATCGATTGGTATACTTTTCACATGATAATGTAAATACCCATAAAAAAGCCACAGACATTGCTGTGGCTTTTGCATTTACAGTTCGTATTAGAACAATACGCGCACGCGGATTGTACCTTCAACTTCATGCAACATATCTAAAGCTTCGTGAGAAGCAGAAGCGTCAACATCCATAACAAGGTAACCGATGTCACCTTTAGTCATAAGTGATTGACCAGAAATGTTGATGCCTTGTTCAGCAAACAAGTTGTTGATTTTAGACAATACACCCGGTACGTTTTTGTGGATGTGTAGTAAACGGTGTTGACCAGCAGTTAATGGTAACGCGATTTCTGGGAAGTTTACTGCAGAAAGTGTCATACCTTTATCAGAGTAAGCAACAAATTTCTCAGCAACTTCTAAACCGATGTTTGCTTGCGCTTCCATCGTTGAACCACCAACGTGAGGCGTTAAAATCACGTTGTCTAAGCCGCGAAGTGGAGATTGGAATTCTTCACCATTTGCTTTTGGTTCTTTAGGGAACACGTCAACTGCTGCACCAGCAATATGGCCAGATTTGATCGCATCCGCTAAATCTTCAATGACTACACATGTACCACGTGCAGCATTTAAGAAGATCGCGCCTTCTTTCATTTTCGCAAATTGTTCTTTAGTGAAGAAGTTACGTGTAGACGGAACATCTGGTACATGCAGCGTTACAACGTCAGCAGTTGCTAAAAGCTCATCTAAAGAACCAACTTGGCGAGCATTACCCATTGGTAACTTAGTGACTGCATCATAATAAATCACATGCATACCCATGCTTTCAGCAAGAACTGAAAGTTGAGAACCAATGGAACCGTAACCCACAATACCTAAAGTTTTGCCACGAGTTTCAAAAGAACCAACAGCAGACTTGTCCCAACCACCACGATGACAAGCCGCCGATTTTTCAGGAACACGGCGAAGAAGAAGAATTGTTTCAGCAAGTACAAGCTCTGCAACCGAACGCGTATTTGAATACGGTGCGTTGAATACAGGAATACCACGTGCCATTGCTGCTTTAAGATCAACTTGGTTTGTTCCGATACAGAAACAACCTACTGCGATCAATTTATTTGCAGCTTCAAAAACTTCTTCAGTCAATTGGGTACGCGAACGAATACCAATAAAGTGAGCATCTTTAATTGCTTCTTTAAGCGCTTCGCCTTCAAGAGCAGTTTTACGATAGTCAATATTGGTGTAACCCGCAGCGTTTAAAGTGTCGACTGCGTTTTGGTGAACGCCTTCTAACAAAAGGAAACGGATTTTATCTTTAGGTAGTGAAAGATGTTGGCTCATTACGGCTCCGCTACAAAGGCCAAATTTGGTGGCGGTATAATAACATACTGGGCAGCGCTATAGATATTTCGTTTATACCATTGCCTTATGGCAATTTTATCTATGTCTAATCACTTCCGTTTATGGCTTGTCGAACATTTTAAAATATGCTTGGAATATTATTTAAAGTTGTTTTTCTCTAAAAGCTTTATAAAAAAGCATTTATTCGCGTTAAACATGTTTTGTAGTGACAGTATCTCTATTCTGAACTTTATCGCTTGTGTGGTTACATGTAGAATATAGGAGTTCCTTGAACATTATGGCTTTGCTCAGGTAAGAACCCTGAAAATATGAAGTCATAGTCCCACCATAGTTTACTTCTTGCTAGGTCTGCAAACGATGAATGCTCCAGTCGCTTTAACACCTGAGTTACTTACCCAATTAACAGCAATCGTCGGTGAAAACCGTATTAAAACTGATGCTGATAGTCTCGAAAACTGGGGTAAAGATCATACCAAGCATTTTAATCCGAACCCATCGGTCATCGTTTTCCCATCGACCACTGAACAAGTTCAAGCTGTTGTGAAGCTTGCGAACCAGTTTAATGTTGCGATTACACCATCTGGCGGTCGTACTGGTCTCTCTGCCGGTGCAGTAGCAACCAATGGTGAAATTGTCATTAGCATGGACAAAATGAACCAGATTCTTGAATTCTTCCCAGCAGATCGTATGGTTCGAGTGCAAGCTGGTGTTGTGACTGAACAATTGCAAAACTATGCAGAAGAACAAGGCATGTATTACCCAGTGGACTTTGCATCAGCAGGTTCTAGCCAGATTGGCGGTAATATTGGTACTAACGCTGGTGGTATTAAAGTCATTAAATACGGCATGACACGTAACTGGGTACTTGGTTTAACGGTAGTTACGGGTAAAGGCGATATTTTACGTTTAAACAAAGGCATGGTTAAAAATGCCACTGGTTATGCATTACAGCATTTGTTTATTGGTGGTGAAGGTACTTTAGGTTTAGTGACCGAAGCAGAAATTAAACTTGAGCGTCAACCACAAAACTTACAAGTTTTAGTGTTAGGTGTTCCTGATTTTGATGCAGTAATGCCTGTATTACATGCGTTCCAAAAAGATATCGACTTAACTGCATTTGAGTTCTTTGGTGAGCTTGCAATGCAAAAAGTTTTAGACCACGGACATGTACAACGTCCATTTGAAACTCAATGTCCGTTCTATGTATTGCTTGAGTTTGAAGCACCATATGAGCCGATTCTTGATAAAGCAATGGAAATTTTTGAGCATTGTATGGAACAGGGTTGGGTGCTTGATGGCGTAATGAGCCAGAGCCTTGACCAAGTAGAAAGCTTATGGCGTTTACGTGAAGATATTTCTGAATCAATCGCGCCGTTTATTCCATACAAAAATGATATTTCAGTATTAATTACTCATGTACCTGCATTTATTCGTGAGATTGATGCAATTGTTCAAGAAAACTATCCTGATTTTGAAATTTGCTGGTTCGGTCATATCGGTGATGGTAATTTGCACTTAAATATTTTAAAACCTGAAAATTTAACCAAAGATGAGTTCTTTGCAAAATGTCAGGTTGTGAATAAATACGTGTTTGATACCGTTAAAAAATATGAAGGTTCAATTTCTGCTGAGCATGGCGTAGGTATGACGAAAAAGCCATATTTGGAATATTCACGTTCACCTGAAGAAATTGAATATATGAAGGCATTGAAAAAAGTATTTGACCCGAATGGTCTGATGAACCCAGGTAAATTATTTGATCTGTAAAAAAGTAGGTATTCTTAGAACTACATAGTTTCTACAGAGTAACCGACAAAGCCATAGCATCATAAAGCTATGGCTTTTGTTTTTGGTGATAAGAATGCAACGTTTATTTTTAATTTCAGCACTTTGTGTTGGACTTTTCACTGGGTGTGCGACGACCAGTAAGTTGATTCCTTTTGTGGGTTCGGAAACTCCGATGCAACAAGTACTTAAAGCCCAACCTGAGATTGTAAAAGAGCATAACAATACCTCAGTTCAGCAAGTATTTAACCGAGTAGAGTCTCCAACAGTTTCCCGTATTATCGTTATACAAACTGGTTTAATGGATGATTCTGTTTCAGCAATTCGAACAGAATATTCATTTAAATTGGTCGATGAAAAGTGGCAATTGCAAAATAAGCAAACAAGCTACCAATGTGCGCGAGGGAAGGGTTCTAAAGGTTTCCAAACCCAACTTTGTTCTTAAAGATAAAAAAGACGATAAATATATCGTCTTTTTTTATGGGTTAAATTATACGCCGCTTTCTAAAATTCTAATTTTGACATCAACGACATCATCTTTAACGGCTGCATGATGCGCTTGCATATGAGGTGTAGCTAAATGAGCTTCAAGATGAGCCACACTTTCCCATTTTTCTAGCATGACAATCGTGTCAGGCTCTTGAGTCTGGAAACTTGCATTTGATTTGTGATCAATTAAAGGTTCATAACCATGGCAACCATCTTCTGCTAAAACAGTTGGAATGATTTTTTGAAAAGCATCCAATACGTTTTGGCGATGCTGTCCACCTGATTGAGTACGAATTTCCGCAATAATGGTAAGCATGGTTTTCTCCTGATTAAGCTGCTGCAAATACAGTGTTTAAGTGTGCTTTATATTCTTCAACATAACGATCAACTTCAGGCATTTTAATTACGTCGTTTACAATGAAAGTTGGAAGCGTGCTCATACCTAAAAATTGATTGGCTTTATGAAATGGTAAATAAACACCATCTACGCCCACACCGTGGAAGAACTGATCAGCATCTTCAAATGCTTCCATAGGTGCATTCCAAGTGAGTGATAGCATATATTTCTTGTCATGAATTAAGCCACCTGAACCATATTTTTTTGAAGCATCAGAGCGGCTACGACCGTCATTTGCATATAGTGAGCCGTGACCTGTCGTAAATACATCATCAATATATTTTTTTACCGTCCACGGTGCACCCATCCACCAGCCTGGCATCTGGTAAATCACGACATCTGCCCATAAGAATTTTTCTACTTCGGCTTCTGCATTGTAGTCGCTATCTGTACGGGTCACTTGAACATCATGGCCTAGTTCAGTGAGATGGTCAGTTGCCAATGCCGTGAGAGTGTCATTTAATTCACCATTTGAATGGGCAAATTGTTTGGCGCCATTAATCACTAAAATATTGCTCATGAGAGTTACTCTAATTAAATTCCTAAATTGATGCATACTTTAGTGAACTTACTCTTAGAGAAAAATGCAGTAATCGGAAAAAGATTATTGATTAAAAATCATGAATTATGCACTAAACAATTATTAAATTTTTCACTCTAAACATAAACACTTTACAAAGTTGAATGGAAAAATTTGTTTATAGCCTTTAGCATCAACGTGAAGTTGTGGTGGAGTTGAGTATGAAAAAAATTGGTTTACTCATGGTGTGTAATTTGTTGATTCTGAGCGCATGTACACCGAATACAAACCCGCCTACACCCCAAGCCAATAGTCCGATACAAGCAGTTTTGATTGATCAACCAAACCTTTTAAATAATGCGAGTAATTTAAGTATTTCACAACAAATGAATGCTTTGGATGATGCTTCTAATGCACAAGTAACTATTTTACAAACTGTGCCTAGTGAAGATGCTATATCAAAAACACGTACCGAATATTTATTAAAACGTGATCAGACCATTTGGAAAATCGTAAATAAAAAACAAAGTTATCAATGTAAAAAAGGGCAGGAGACAACAGACTTCCAAGTCAATCCTTGTCCTTAAAGTAGAATTTCTATCAGGTATGTGGATAACTTTAAGGTTATTCACAATATAAAAATGAGTTGATGCTAAGCAAAATATAGAATTTTAAATGGATGAAACTGTCCGATTGCTGATCAATATAAAAAGTGATATTGTGTCATCCGGAAATTAAGCCAAATGGTAAAAATTACCGAATCTCACGTCATACATTTTTCTTGTCTTAGACACCTTGTGAATACGGTGTTTCACATTCTAAACATGCACTCTCACGGCATATAAAAACTTAATTAAAGATTGACTGACCATACTGTCATCGTGATGACTACATTATTTATTTCAATATGTAGTTGCTGAGACATTTTGGCCGCTATTTTGAAGTGTACAACTCATGAATAATATTCAAACGACAGCGTTGAACCGTACAACGTTGATGTTTCCTTTAGCTTTAGTGCTATTTGAATTTGCGGTTTATATTGGTAATGACCTGATTCAGCCAGCCATGTTGGCAATTACTGAAGATTTTGGTGTGAGTGCAACTTGGGCACCATCTTCAATGTCATTTTATTTATTAGGTGGTGCATCTGTTGCATGGTTACTTGGGCCTTTATCAGATCGATTAGGTCGTAAGAAAGTTCTTTTGGCCGGTGTTTTATTTTTTGCCTTGTGCTGTTTTTTAATTTTATTAACAAGACAAATTGAACACTTTCTGACATTACGTTTTTTACAAGGTATTGGTCTAAGTGTAATTTCAGCAGTGGGCTATGCAGCGATTCAAGAAAATTTTGCCGAGCGTGATGCTATTAAAGTCATGGCGCTTATGGCAAATATCTCATTGCTTGCACCCTTGCTCGGACCTGTACTTGGCGCATTTTTAATTGATTATGTGTCTTGGCACTGGGGCTTTGTGGCAATTGCTTTACTTGCACTGCTAAGTTGGTTTGGCTTAAAGAAACAAATGCCTAGTCAGAAGGTTAGTGTAACTAAACAACCTTTTAGCTATCTTTTTGATGACTTTAAAAAAGTGTTTAGCAATCGGCAATTCCTTGGTTTAACACTCGCGCTACCGCTTGTAGGTATGCCGCTTATGCTTTGGATTGCATTATCACCAATTATTTTGGTTGATGAACTAAAGCTAACCAGTGTGCAATATGGATTAGCTCAATTTCCAGTATTTTTAGGCTTAATTGTTGGTAACATCGTTTTAATTAAAATTATTGACCGTTTGGCTTTAGGTAAAACAGTCCTAATTGGTTTACCGATTATGCTCACTGGGACACTCATTTTAATATTAGGCGTTGTCTGGCAAAACTATTTAATTCCTTGTTTGCTTACGGGTATGACACTCATTTGCTTTGGTGAAGGAATTAGCTTTTCAGTGTTGTACCGTTTTGCACTGATGTCATCTGAAGTATCAAAAGGAACTGTGGCTGCCGCTGTTTCAATGCTATTGATGACGAGCTTTTTTGCAATGATTGAGTTGGTGCGTTATCTCTATACTCAATTTCATTTATGGGCTTTTGTCTTATCTGCTTTTGCGTTTATTGCGCTGTGGTTTATTCAGCCACGTTTAGCTTTAAAACGGGAAATGCAGGAAAGAGTTGCCCAAGACTTACATTAAAAAAATACCGGAATATATATTCCGGTATTTTTTTATTTTACTTAATCTCTTGTTCTAAAAGTTTGCCTTTAAGGGTTAATAATTCAGGCAAGGTTTCTAATAGTAAACTCATTTGTTTTAAAACAAGAGTGTAGCTTTCTGAAAAGTGTTCATGCGTTGTTAGACTTTGTATTTGCTTCAAAGTTTGCTCAAGAAAATTAAAATCAACAGAAGCTTGTTCAAATAAACTTTGGTTAAGGATTTGCTGACAATCCAGTAAGAGCTGTAATACCTGTTGATCCTCAATTTTTTGTCTTTGACTGCCCAAGGCTGCGACATAACTCAACTGGCTGTGGCTATAAACTAGATAACGAAAGGCGTAATGAATCAGTTCTGGTTTGGGATTGGGCTCAACACTTAAGCTCGAAATCATATTCGATAGCTCAATTTGTGCATTATGCGCAGCACGGCGAATTCTGCGATATTCAATGTCCTGATTTTTACCATGCTGGTATTGCTCAACAATTACATTGAAATAATCCAGTGTGGCTTGGCTACTTTTTTTAATATTGTTTGGAATATTACGGAAGTTCCAGTCTGGCCATATAAAGTTAACAGCAAGCCATGCAATAAAGCAGCCTAATAATGTGTCGATTAGACGAGGTAAAATAATACTGAAACCTGCGCCTTTTAAGTTGAAAATGAGCAATACCATTAAGGTTGCCATCAGTGTTGCCAAGGCGTATTTCTTCTGGCGTAAGTAGAAAAAGCTAACTCCACAAATAATGGTAAGAATGAGCTGACCTTCAATACTTGGAACAAAATACAAAATGGGGATACCCAATAAAACGCCAAGTAAGGTTCCAATTGTTCTGAGTTTTAAACGGCTTTTCGTTGCAAAGTAAGTAATTTGGCAAACAAATAAACTGGTGAGCAAAATCCAATAACCGTGCTGGGCGAAAGGTAGCAGTGAAATGCCGTAACCTGCTGCAAACACAACGGCAATTCGTATTGCATGTCTAAACAGAGCCGATTGTGGAGTCAGTTGCTGGCGAATTTTTAAAACAAGGTCAGAAAAATCTTGAATATCGTCATCAAGTAAATTGAGATGATCTTGCTTGTTTTGACTGAGCGTCTCATTAAACGGCTGAGCATATTGAAGTTGTTCAAACTGTTCATGCATGCCTTTTAAATTATTAAAAATCAGCTTTAAGTTTTTAACTTCAAAATTTTGTGGATGCTGTTGTATCCAGTCTTTTAAAGAACCTTCCAAATGATTTAAAACAATTTGTCCTTCTTGAGAAGACTGATATTGCTGATTATGCAAAATACACTTCGCTAAATCATGGCAAGCTTGAGCTTGTAAACGGAGATTTTTCTGAAAACGGAAAATGAGATCACTACGGCTAAAATTTTGTTGAATATGTTCATAGTGTAGATAGTTAGAGGTGGCCTGCTCATGTATATCGCGAGCAAAAAAGTACAGGTTTAACCAGTAAATACTTTTATTACTCACTCGGGATGCTTTAAGACGAGTAAGCAGGGAACTACGTATTTGATTAAGACTTTGTGCAACTTGTGTATTTTGTAGCGATAATTCAAATAAAAGCTGTTCAACATTTTCTTTATTGTCGGGATCAAACAAGCGTGCTTTAGCTTGAAGTAAGGCCGATATTTCTTCAAAAATTTGCGAAAGCTTATCTTGTAAAGGAAGTGTTGGTTTTAAAAGAAAAAATAAAATAGAAGTTAGACCATACCACAGTGCGCCATAGACAAAATAAGTAGGCTGTTGGTACCAGTGAGCATATTCTCCTAAACCAAACATGCTGTAAATCGAGAGTAAAATCGTACCAAAAGAAATGGTGGCGTAACGCTGGCCTAAGGCTCCCAATAAAATGAAACCAGCACTTGAAATTGAAAGATATAAAATAAATAAAAGTTTATAAGGTGCTAAAAAACCAAGAATAGTGCTGACAGTAAAAAAGAGTATGCAAACATAGAGCAGATTACGTAAACGGAGACTTAAGCGATCGTCAAAATCGGTAAGTGCAGCGGCAATCGCACCTAAGGTTACAGGAACGATGAGCTCGTTATGGCCCAACCACAGTAAACCTAAAGTTGTGCCTGTAAGTACAATTAAAATTTGCAGACAGTAAATTAAAATTGAATTCGCTTTAAAACGATTAAATATTTGAGTCAAATAATTCACGGTTTTTTTCTAAATGATAGGGGGCGTGACTAGGGATATTTAAATTTTTTATTACTTGAAAAATATTATGCGCTTTATCTAAAAAAGTCAGTTAATTTTTTAAGATTTTATAATAATTAAGTGAACTAAACTGCTTAATAAAATAGCAAAATTGTGGATATCTTTTTAGATACCCACAATATGAAAATAATAAGTTATTGGATTACGCCACAGGCAATTCGTGCTCCGCCACCACCTAAAGGTAGAGGAGAATCTGAATAGTTATCTCCGCCAGCATGGATCATGATGGCGCGACCTTGAATGTCAGCAAGTTTTAAACGTGGTGCAATAACAGCGGTGGTAGCTACACCATTATTATCAACAACCAATGCTGGTAAGTCGCCCAAGTGTCCTGTAGTTGGCGTACCATGATGTGGCGCTTGATTAGGGTTATAGTGGCTACCCGCAGCTAAAGCGGCACCTGGTTTTCCATCTTTAACAGCAGGGTCGCACGATGCATTTTCATGAATATGGAAACCGCGAGTACCGCTTGGTAAATCTGCTAAAGCAGGGGTAATAATCAGGCCTTTATCACTGTCTTGAAAGCTAATTGTCCCGATTTTTTTACCAATCCCATTGGCTGTTACTTCATTCACATCGACTACTTTTTTGGTGTGCATTGTGGTTAATGCATGCGTCGTATCTGAAACAGTTTTGCTGACCGTGCTACAACCGACTGTTAATAAGGCTGTCAGTGCACATACTGCACTCATTTTATTTAATAATGGCATTATTGGATGTCCTTATAGATATAAAGCTGATTTTTTTATTCAAGCAAAGGCTCGTTAAGCCTACAAGTTAATTTAAATAGTCACTTTGTATCCTGAAACATTTTTAAATCATTGGCTTAATTTTGAGATGGTGGTAAATCATCATCCGAATCATAAATCATAGTGGTTTTTGGCATGGGTTCAGGATCAATGGTTTCATGGAGCCATTCGCGCCAAATCGCTAATAGAACGGCTAAAATAACTGGCCCAATAAATAAACCAACTAAACCAAAACTCGCAATACCACCTAATACACCAAACATAATGAGTAAAAACGGAATTTGGGTTGCACCAGAGATCACAAGAGGGCGAATCACATTATCCGAACTACTTACAATAAGAACACCCCATAAAACCACGCCAATGGCTTCCATAGTTTGCCCTTGAGAGAACAACCATAGACCAACGCCTAAATAGGAAATAGGAGTGCCAAAAGGAATGAGTGCTAATAAGAATGTTGCAATCGTGAGTACCATTGGATTTGGTACACCCGCTACGAAATAACTTAATCCAGCAAGTACAGCTTGAGCAATCGCAGTTAAACCCACACCGTAGACAACAGCACGAGTTGTTTCTGAAATTGTATCTAGATAATGATGAATACGTGGACCGATCACCATTTCTAAGGCTTTACTTACTTGAGTTAAAATGGTGTGACCATCACGATAAAAGAAGAAAAGCGTTAAAATTGCGAAACCAAGTTTGACGATATTTTTACTAATTTCATTGAGTAATACGCGACCATAACTTAAATGGCTTTGAACCCAAGCTGCAATACTTTGAATTGTACTATTGGGGTCGGTATTTATGTCGTTTAGTGTTCGGCTTATTTCTTTACCGACAAAAGGTAAGTTTTTAATGAAGTCAGGTACGTTTAAATGGCCCGAAAAAACTTGGCGTTGCAAGTCGAAATATAGATTGCGGCCTTCGTGCTGCAAAATAAAAATAGCGCATGTGAGTGGAACGCCCACAATTAAAATGACTAAGCTAATCATCAATGAGGCATTCAAATTATGACGGTTTTCACCAAAAAAACGCTGGATTCTTAAATAAATAGGCCAAGTCATGTAGGCAATAATCGCAGCCCAAACTACAGGTACAATAAAGTACTTCAGGATGTTAAATCCTAAAAACATCAGGATAAAAAACAACCCAAACAATAAAACGCGCTGTAAAGTAGGAGCGTATTGATGCACGAACAAAAATTCTCTAATTTTTTAAATAGGATGAGGCCATATTAACTGAAAAATGACCTGAGGCAAATTTTAGGCAGAAATGCTAATGTACACATTTCTGCTCAACAAAAATAAAAAGTTATTTTTAGAACCACTCAGATTTATCTTCAATCAGTTTATTTAAAAGTGGCTGCCATTGAGTTTGAATAGCAATAAAGTTTTTTTGTGGTTTATCAAACACACTCAAACCTTGCATTGCTAGACTGCCATAAGCACTACGCTCTGCAATCCACGCAATCGGTTCATGTTCGATTTTTTCAAAAAATTGCTGAATATCTTTTGAACTGGCGCTGTTCGGTTTAACTCGATTTGCAAGCAGTAAGATTTGTACCTTACCTTTGCGAATACGTTTAATGTCTTGCAAATGCTTGAGAAAACGACGTGTACTATCGATATCAAAAAACGAAGGCTGAAGTGGTGTAATAATGGCATGAGCTTCGCTAACCAATTGTTCAGCGTGATCGCCTGAAAGAGCGCCTGGTGCATCAATAATTAAATAATCTAAATTTTTAGGCGCGTCGCCAATCGATTTTTCATGACGCCAATCTAGGCTTTGAATCGCAGCTACATTTTCTGGACGTTGCTTCAACCATTGTAAAGAAGATTTTTGGTTATCAGAATCTGCTAACGCTACTTTATATCCTTTTTGTGCCAAAGCTGTTGCCAACGTAATGGCTGTCATGGTTTTTCCGCATCCGCCCTTTTGATTTGCAATAAGTATCGTTTTCATAAATCCAATTATTTTCAGCAGCACATGTGTTTATGTTTTATACCTTAGCATCTTTTTATGCGAAGTAGATGACCACCTTTGACAAAAGTTTAAGCTACTCTGTAATTTTAGATATGATTGCTCATCTATCGCGATGATATGTATTTGTTAAGGAAAATTTATGTCCGTATGGCTAGCCATGCTTATAGGTGCTGGTATTGGTATTATTATTACTACACTCATTTTATCAAATACCCGTAATGGTCGAATTAAGGCCGAATACGAGCAATATATTGCAGAGTTAGAGCTTGAGCATCAACAGGCATTAGCACAAGCACAAAAGAGAAGTGTAAATACAAGTCGCGCCGTATTAAAAGGTAAAATGGCAGAACAATTCGCGCCGATTTTACCTGAGTTTCAATACTTACCAAGTGATGCCAAGTTCTTGGGTGATCCAGTTGATTACGTTATTTTTGATGGCTATACCGATTTTAGAGATGGGGACGGGACTGCCGAGGATATCCAGATTATTTTACTTGATATAAAAAGTGGGGGAGCGCGTTTAACCAAAGGGCAGCAGGCAATTGCTCAAGCAATAAAAGAAGGAAAGGTTCGTTTTGAAACGTTACGAATTGATTTTGAAGATTAACAACCTATTTAATTAGGCACAAAAATAGACGAAATTGATCTGCATTGTTACTAAATTCCGATATTTTTTTCATCGCTTAGCGCTACCATAAATTAGAGATCTACTGCATTTGATCTAGCAATATTTGAGGTATAAAGCGATGAAAAAACAACATGTAATGATAGGCTTATTGGCCTCTTTATGTATTAGCTCAGCTTTTGCTTCGACGGCCTCTACTTCTGGGGAATACAATATTGCAAATGGTCTGTTACCGATTGAAAAAGATCAGTCAATTTCTGTGTTACAACCATTTCAAGGCAATTTTAGAATTTTAGGTTCAAAAATTTATAAAAATGATGAACAAGCTAAGTTTTCACCGATTGATTATGCGGTAAGTTGGGGACTGTTTGCTCAACCAGATATTGCTCGTACTATTTCAGTTAAACAGTATGACCGCTATTTGAACTGGAAAATGAGTAAGCTTCCTGTACCTGCTGAGCAAGCCATGCAAATGGTGTCTAATATGCACATCATTCCTGCAAGCCCTGAGATTGCTCAACAAATTAAACAAGTTAAACGCGGTGACTTGGTATACCTCAAAGGTGAGTTGGTTGAAATTAAAGACAAAAATTTAGTTTGGCGATCATCTTTAACCTCAACTGATACAGGTGATGGTGCGTGTGAGTTATTCCGTGTTCAAGCAATTCACTGGGTTGAAAAACAAAATATATAAATTAAAAAGCCTTCTTAATCAGAAGGCTTTTTATTGCACGCTATAAAATTAATGCTGCTGCGAAGCTTTCCAGTATTTCAACTGGTTCTGTGCTTGTAAGTAGTCAGCCAGTTGATTGACCTGTTCATCTTTATTGGCTTGTTTATCATTTATATGTTTTTCTTGGTTTTCCCAATATTGATAAAGCAAGCCTTGAATATAACGACCTTGTTCAGTTTTTAAGTCGAGGTCTTTTAACATAGTCAATGCTGAACGAACATTATCAAGTGTACGTTTCTGTTCAAACTCTGTGGTAAGTGTACCTGCTGCATGCATTTTTTCTAGCTCAGTTTCCATTTCATCGCTCATTTCAGTAAAGCGACGGTCATAGTCCTCTAATAATGCAATGTCATGCGCATCGTCAGCAGTGGCCGCGAATTTTTTAACAGGTCTTTCATTGAGCTTTTCCATCACCTGATCGGTAGATGAATTTGTCTGATGTTGTTCGGTCTTTGCTGGCTCATCTGCTTTTTTACAAGCAGTCAATAATAGGCTAGAGCTGAGCAAAGACATTAAGATGATATGAGGCGTTTTTTTAAACATAGCTTTCAACCGAACCTATTCTCTATGATTTGACGACGTACTTTTCTGAAAGTGATATGCATATGTGACATATGGAAAATCAATCTGATCTTGTGGGCCTAGCCCTGTAAAATCATAAACAATTTTCTCAAACTGAGCTTTGAGCTGTAATTGATCTTTTTCGGTCATTGCTGCAATAAAACTTGTAGAGAGTAATCTTTTACTCACGACTTGTTCGACAGTACCATGCTGTGATTGCGAAAAAGTTTCTAAGCTATCAAGAGTAAATAAATTTTGATTTTCAAAAACATTTTTCCAGTTTTCACTATGGTAACGCGGTGTATCACCTTCAAGGGGTAGCAAAAAATCTGCTAAGGCTTTTACCCAGTTCGTACGTTCATCACGCTGGTTCCACACGAGTCCCAAATGTCCTTGCGGTTTTAATATTCGATGGATTTCAGTCAGTGTTTCCATGTTGTCAAACCAATGGAAAGATTGAGCGCAAATGACCGCATCAATTTGTTGATCATCTAGCGGAATAGCGTGGCTAAACGCTTGTAAAGTTTTAATATCAGTATAGGCTTGCTGAAGCTGTTGTAACATCTCGCCAATTGGCTCTACTGCAAGAATATTGGCATGGGTTTGTTTTAAGTAGGGTAAGAATTTGCCAGTACCTGAGCCAAGATCAATAACAGTAGAGTTTTCATGTATTTGGAGGCGTTCTTGCAGCCAACTGACTATTTCTGCTGGATAATTCGGTCTAACTTGCTGATAAAGCTCCGCAGCGGAACTGAAGCCTTTTTGAGCGGCAGGATGTAAGGATTGTGTCATATTTTGCGCTTTTTAATCTGACTGGCATCTATAAAATAAGATACTCCGCAATCATAAATTGGCAAAACACCTATTTTGTTTCATTTTTGACGATGTATGTGGGAGTAAATTTTCTTTCGGTGTGAGCATGGATAAGCAAATTATTTTTGAAGACGAACACATTAGAGCCATTTTTTTACAAGGCGATTCTAATACATTAGTTCTCTCTTTTGGCGATTTGATTACCCGAGCGAGTGGCTTATCTATCAATGCTGAAAAGTCTCTAATAAAGTACCAATACAATGTTATTGGGATTATGCCAAAACAAAAATCCTGGTTCCCAAAAGCCAGTATGGTTGAAATGGCCAAAGCCATTTTGCCTATTATTCAGCGTTTTAAAAATATTGTAGGTTATGGCGGCTCAATGGGCGGCTATGCAGCAATCAAATATTCGAATCTTTTAAATATGAATCGAATCGTTGCATTTGTACCTCAATATTCAATTGACCCTGAACAAGTTGAAGACCGACGCTACGCTGAATTCTTTGATGCTGTCGCAAATAAAGACATGCAAATTCAGCAGCAAGATATAGATGTAAGTCGTGAATATATTATTGTTTATGACCCTTATTTTGCCGTCGATCGTGAACATTACTTAAAAATAAAAGAAATATTGCCAAGTTTACATACGGTTCATTTGCCTTTTACGGGACATGAAGCTTTATCTGTATTGGCGAGTTCAAGTCTTTTACATGATTTTATTGAACATGAATTTGATGAAACATATTTCTATCAACACGTTCGTAAAATTAAAAAACAAAGTAAATTCTATTACCGTAATGTACTTGCCAATGTGCTGACTTATCATGACAGTATGTTATTGAAAATCTTACGTCAAAATGATTTTCAATTAGATGAGCGTTATTTAGATAACCCGCTCAAGCAAGCCATTACGCGTAGTCTTGTAAAAACAAAGCAGGCGACTGAACAAGACTTCCAAAAACTTGGAATTAAAATTCAGTACAGCCAGCAAGTTGTAAGCTCTAACAAAGGCTTGCAGACTCACTCTGGTACAGTCTTAGTATTCAATTTAATTAATCTAAAGCTTGAAAGCTATGCTGTAGATGTGTTGCTCGCAAATACATCGTATCTGATTCCGATTGTGGCAGAGCAGACCAGAGTTGCACACATTGAATTAAATAATGAAATTTATTTGTTAGGTATGAATGACCGAAAAATTATTAAATTATTTAAACAAGGTGATGCATTAAGCTCGGATATGAGTCCATTTGTCATTAAACAATATTCTGATTTTTTTGCATTGAGCTATAAGCAATTCAATTTAGATTGTGATGAACAAGGCGTTTGTGACTACATTGAAGGTTCAGTTCAACCATCGCAACAATTTGTACTGACCCGTTTTTAATTTAATTTACTGATTAAATAAAGCCCAAATCATCAAATTTGGGCTTTATTTTTTGCTCAAAAAATATTTTTTTATTAATTTATTTGTATGTAAAATTAAAAATCATTATTTAAATAAATAGTGAGACTAATTTTTAAATAAAGATAGAACTAAAAATAGTCATGATAAATTAAGTGAAAAATTATTATATTTAAAAATTAATGGTTTTTGTTAGCACATAAATTAAATAAATAGTATAGGGTTAATTAAAATACAATCTTTGCTTGGATATTTGTCAATATATTGTTTTTTATATCTATTTTGTTTTCAATGATAATGGTTGCTTAAAATAGCTTCACTATTCAAAGATAATTGCATATTTATTTTTTTCTCCTAAAATGATTTTTTACTAAATTGTCGTTACAGTTTTTTATATGCAATCATTAAATTATCGGAATAATGATGCATCGCAACATGGAAGTTCTGCACCTTTGAAACGAGCAATGAGTACTCGGCATTTGGTGATGATCTCCCTTGGCGGTGCCATAGGTACAGGTCTTTTTTTAGGGTCTGGCGACGTAATTGCTCAAGCAGGCCCAATTGGTGCAATTATCTCTTATTTCTTGGGCGGTTTGATTGCCTACACTGTTATGCTCTGTCTTGGTGAGCTAGCAGTTCATGTGCCTGAGTCAGGTTCTTTTGGTGAATATGCACGGCGTTATATTGGCCCGGGCACAGGTTATATGATTACCTGGTTATATTGGTTGACTTGGACTGCCACTTTAGGAACTGAATTTACTGCCGCAGCTTTACTGGTTAAGGAATGGTTTCCTACCACTTCTGTTTGGGCATGGACTTTGTTTTTTGGTGGACTCGTCTTTTTCCTTAATATTAGTTCAACGCGTTTATTTGCTGAATCTGAGTTTTGGCTTGCTCTTATTAAGGTTATAACAATTATTGTTTTTATTACTTTGGGATTGCTCGCGATTTTTGGTTTTATTCCTTATCACGGGCATGAAACAGCGCCATTGTTTAGTAATTTGACTGCTCAAGGTTGGTTTCCGCACGGGTTATTTCCAATTTTTACAACCATGCTCATAGTAAATTTTGCTTTCTCTGGAACTGAGCTTATTGGTGTGGCTGCGGGTGAAGCAGAGGATCCAGCGAAGACTGTTCCTAAAGCAATTAATGCAGCAATTTGGCGCTTACTTATATTTTTTGTAGGGACAATTGTTGTTATTTGCTCTTTGCTTCCATTTCATCTTGCAGGTCTTAATGCAAATGATGTGAGCAGTAGTCCATTTGTGACGGTATTTAACTATATTGGTATTCCGTATGCAGAAGACATTATTCGTTTTGTCATTATTACGGCTCTACTTTCAGCTGCTAACTCTGGTTTGTTTGCTGCGTCGCGGATGATGTGGTCGCTTTCGGCAAAAAATCAATTACCTAAAATTTTCGCTAAACTTACACCATCTGGAACACCTATTGTTGCCATTATTGTGACCATGTTTGGTGCTATTCCCGGGTTACTTTCAGAACAGTTTGCGCCAGAAACAATTTTCAAAAATTTACTAGGTGTTGCTGCTTTTACAATGGTGGTGGTGTGGATCGCAATTTGCGTTTCACAATTTAACTTCCGTAGACAATGGTATAAAGCCGGCAAAACAGCAAAAGATTTACGTTTCGCTGCGCCACTTTTTCCGCTTACTCCAATTGTAGGTGGTCTATTTTGTATTGTTACCTGTGTGAGTATGGTATTTGATCCATCAATGCAAGCTGGTTTCGTTTGTTGTTTAATTTTTATCGTCTTATGCTATCTCAGTTATTTTATCTTTTATCGTAAGAAAGAGATTGCTCAGAACTAAGCTTGGTTAAGTTGAAAAAGGTCCCTCAAGGGACCTTTTTTATGTCTAAAAATTGAGCTTGGTTCTGATGTTTTATATATTTTTTTTAAAAATGTTTTTTTTATTTTAATAAAAAAATCAAATAATGATTCATAAATTAACCATTTGTCGGAATGTTATTAATAGCTAATTATTATAAGTTTTTAAATAAGTATATGTTTAACATGGTTATTTAATATCGAAGAAAATTTTATATTTCATTTTTTGTTTTAAATTAAATCAAACTAAAAAAATATTATGAAATTTTCTGCAAGTTTTGAGTGTTTTTTGAAATTTTTTGTTAATTAAGTTGTTGTTATTAAATGGTAATTTTTTGATCATTTTTAATTTTAATATTTTTTTAATTTCCATAAAATAAAATGATCATGGTTAAAGGTGTTTTTTAGATTGGTTACTTTTTTATTATAAAAAAGATGAGAAATTGATTATTTTTTCTCTGCTTGTTTATTTTAAAATGTTCTAAATTACCTTGCTCTGTGCTATATTTACTTAAAGATTTTATGTCTATATGAAAGCATCAATTATCTGCTTGAGTACCGATATAAAGCTTGCAGTATTAATGAACAATTTTTATTTAAAAAGACTAATGGAGGGATCTATCGATTAGTCAAAAATAATTTTATGGACTTATGGTTTTTCGGTTTATGAACCCGAGTTCTTTTTAACTCCCAAACGGTTGTATCACCTCTTTTGTACTTATTTCCAATCGGCTTGTTTGAGTTGGTTGCGGTGGACTTTTGCTTTTATAAAGACGTTTTTATAAACAGCAGATGAGGCAAAAGAAAGATTGTAAAAGATATCGATATATAAAAGTAAATCGTACTTTTGATATCACAAGATGGAATTTAAAGGGTCTAAAGCTTTAAAAGGGCTGAAGATTTTATAAATAAATCAAAACATTGTTATTGCAAGGTTTTGGTTGCTGAATAATAAAGACTGCGGATTTATCACATCTGAGTCTGTATAGGTAGATAGGAAAAAAGATGTCAGATCTTTCATACGTAAACGAACATAGCGATGCATGGCAAACTTACTTGGCACAAATTGACCGTGTTGCTCCGTACTTAGACCACTTAGCTGAGTTTATCGATACATTAAAACGTCCAAAGCGTGCGCTTATTGTTGACGTGCCAATCGTAATGGATGACGGTTCTATTCAGCACTTTGAAGGCTACCGTGTACAACACAACTTGTCTCGTGGTCCTGGTAAAGGTGGTGTACGTTACCATCCAAACGTTGATTTAAATGAAGTGATGGCGTTATCTGCATGGATGACAATTAAAACTGCTGTTTTGAACTTGCCATTTGGCGGTGCAAAAGGTGGTATCCGTGTTGACCCACGTAAACTTTCAAATCGCGAATTAGAACGTTTAACTCGCCGTTATACGACTGAAATCGGTCACATTATCGGGCCTCAAAAAGATATCCCAGCTCCAGACGTTGGTACAAATGCCAATATCATGGGTTGGATGATGGATACTTACTCTACAAGCCAAGGTTATACAGTAACTGGTGTTGTAACTGGTAAGCCAGTTCACTTAGGTGGTTCTTTGGGTCGTGTTAAAGCGACTGGTCGCGGTGTATTCGTTACAGGCCGCGAAGTAGCTGCAAAAATCAATTTACCAATTGAAGGCGCGAAAATCGCTGTTCAAGGTTTTGGTAACGTAGGTAGTGAAGCTGCTTTCTTGTTTGTTGAATCAAAAGCAAAAATCACTCACGTTCAAGATCACACTGGCACAATTTTCAATGCTGACGGTATTGATCTTGTTGCATTACGTGAACACGTAAATGCAAACCAAGGTGGTATTGGTGGTTTCGCTGGCGCGCAAGCAATTGCTGATGAAGATTTCTGGACTGCAGATGTAGACATTATTATTCCTGCTGCGTTAGAAGGTCAAATCACAGTTGAACGTGCTGAAAAACTTAAAGCTAAGTTGATTTTAGAAGGTGCGAACGGCCCGACTTATCCTAAAGCTGAAGATGTTTTAGTTGAGCGTGGCATTGTTGTGGTTCCTGACGTGGTATGTAACGCCGGCGGTGTAACTGTAAGTTACTTCGAATGGGTTCAAGACATGGCGAGCTACTTCTGGACTGAAGAAGAAATCAACGAGCGTTTAGACAAGTTGATGGTTCAAGCTATGCATGACGTTTGGAATACAGCAAACAGCAATGCTTGTACTTTACGTACAGCAGCTTACATCTTGGCATGTGAGCGTATCTTAAAAGCTCGTAAAGAACGCGGTATTTTCCCAGGCTAATCTGAGGAAATTACCTTTTAGAAAAAGTGGGCTGAGTAAATATAAAGGATGTTATAGAGTTATTTTCTCAGTCCCTTTTTCTAAATAAATTAAATAAAAGACAGTAAGACAGATTAAATAAATTAAATAGATACTGAGGTAAGCATGGAACAGCCAATTTCTGTAACTCGAAGCAACTTTAATGACTGGATGGTTCCAGTTTTTGCACCGGCAAATTTCATTCCGGTACGTGGTGAAGGTTCACGTATTTGGGATCAAGAAAATAAAGAATATATCGATTTTGCAGGCGGGATTGCAGTAAACGCATTAGGTCATGCGCATCCAGTGGCAGTAAATGCTTTAACAGAACAAGCAACAAAACTTTGGCATGTCGGCAATGGTTATACCAATGAACCAGTTCTACGCCTTGCTAAACAACTCACCGAAAATACATTTGCAGACAAAGTATTCTTCTGTAACTCAGGTGCAGAAGCGAATGAAGCAGCTTTAAAGCTTGCTCGTAAAGTTGGACTCGACAGCGGTGTGGCAGGTAAAAGCGGCATCGTGGCATTTAATAATGCGTTCCACGGTCGTACTTTATTTACCGTTTCAGCAGGTGGTCAGCCAAAATATTCACAAGACTTTGCACCACTTCCAAATGGTATCAACCATGTTGCCTTTAATGATTTAGAAGCTGCAAAAGCAGCCATTAACGAACAAACATGTGCTGTGATTGTTGAACCGATCCAAGGCGAAGGCGGCGTTATTCCTGCTGACATCGAATTTTTAAAAGGTTTGCGCGCGCTGTGTGATGAGTTTGGTGCCTTACTTATTTTTGATGAAGTACAAACCGGTGTAGGCCGTACAGGTTCACTTTATGCTTACATGAACTCAGGTGTTACTCCGGATATTCTTACCACTGCGAAAGCATTAGGCGGTGGTTTCCCAGTGGGTGCAATGTTAACGATTGATAAATTTGCTCCGCATTTTTCAGTGGGTACACATGGTACAACTTATGGTGGTAACCCGTTAGCAAGTGCTGTTGCTGGCGCAGTATTTGAGTTTATTAATACGCCAGAAGTGCTTGAAGGTGTAAGACACCGTCATCAATATTTCCTTGATGCATTAAATACTTTAAATGCTGAATATCAAGTTTTTGATGAAATTCGTGGTCAAGGATTATTGATTGGTTGCGTATTAACAGCTGAATATGCTGGTAAAGCAAAAGACATTACGACTTGGGCAGGCGAAGAAGGATTACTTGCTTTAATTGCTGGACCAAACGTGGTTCGTTTTACTCCATCTCTCATTATTCCTGAACAAGATATTGATGAAGGGATTGCTCGTTTAAAAAGAGCTTTGGCAAAGTTGGCTAAATAAAAAAAAGGAAAGCTAGCCATGATGATTGTCCGTCATGCCGAGTTTCGAGACCTTGAAGATATTTATAAATTAGCAGGTAAGTCAGGTGTTGGCCTGACTTCCTTGCCACAAAATATGGATACGCTTTCGGCTCGAATTTCACGTACTCGCAATACTTTAAATGGTAATGTCCATAAGAGCGAACAAGGTTATTTGTTTGTTCTTGAAGATACAGAAGCTCAACGTGTTATTGGGGTAAGTGCAATTGAGGTTGCTGTAGGTTTAATTGAGCCTTGGTACAACTTTCACGTGGGTACTCAAGTTCACGCTTCAAAAGCATTAAATGTCTACAAATCATTACCGACATTATTTTTAAGTAATGACAGAACGGGAAGCAGTGAGCTCTGTACATTATTTTTAGATCCAGAACGTCGTGAGAATCAAAACGGTAAATTTTTATCAAAAATCCGTTTTATGTTTATTGCTGCTTTTAAGCAATATTTCGAGAAAAAACTCATTGCTGAAATGCGTGGTTTCTCTGATGAAAATGGATGTTCGCCTTTCTGGGATGCGATTGGACACCATTTTTTCAATATGGATTTCTCCACAGCAGATTATTTAAGTGGAATTGGTCAAAAAGTTTTTATTGCGGAACTTATGCCACGTTTTCCAGTTTATGTAGACCTCTTGCCAAAAGACGCGCAAGAAGTAATTGGAAAAATGCATCCACATACTCTGCCTGCTTATCATGTGCTTGAGTCTGAAGGTTTACGTTATCAAGGATATGTCGATATTTTTGATGCAGGCCCAACGATTGAAGCCAATATTGATGAGTTGCGCGCAGTAAAAGAAAGTCAATTTTTAACTGTCAAAATTACAAATGACGCAACAGTAGGTAAAACACAATACCTTGTTGCCAATGATGATTATCACGACTATCGAGCCATGTTAATGAAGCTTGATCTCGTAGATAGCACTCTAAATTTAACCCATGAACAAGCTGAGAAACTCGGTGTACAAGAAGGCCACGCTGTTCGTGTGTTATCACTAAATCCTATGGAAGTATCCTGATGTCAAACTCTTTATTTATAAACGGTGTCTGGTTACAAGGCAGCGGTACAACATTTGTAAAAACAAATCCGGTTGATAACCAAACTGTATGGTCAGGTGGTGAAGCTACGGCTAGTGATGTTGAGAAAGCTTGCCAAGCTGCACGTACAGCATTTCCTGCATGGGCACGTTTACCTCTTGCTGAGCGCGTTGCGATTGTAGAAAAGTTTGCAAAGCTGCTTGAAGAAAATAAAAAACATTTAGCAGAAGTCATTAGCCAAGAAACTAGCAAACCTTTTTGGGAAACCTTAACTGAAGTTCAATCTATGATTGGCAAAGTTGCGATTTCGATTCGTGCTTATCACCAGCGTACTGGCGAAAGCTCAACTGAAATGGCAGATGGTGTGGCATCTTTACGTCACCGTCCACATGGTGTACTTGCAGTTTTTGGTCCATATAACTTCCCGGGCCATTTACCAAACGGACATATTGTTCCTGCATTACTTGCGGGCAACACAGTTGTATTTAAACCAAGTGAATTAACACCTTGGACTGCTGAAGAAACTGTAAAACTTTGGCAACAAGCAGGTTTGCCAAATGGTGTAATGAACTTAGTTCAAGGTGGCCGTACTACTGGCGAAGCTCTGGCTGCTTCACATGAAATTGATGGTCTATTGTTTACCGGAAGTGCAAACACTGGTTATCACTTGCATAAGCAAATGGCAGGTGCGCCTGAGAAAATTCTTGCACTTGAAATGGGTGGCAATAATGCATTGATTATCGATGAAATTGTTGATGTCGATGCTGTGGTTAATCTGGCTATTCAATCTGTATTTGTTTCGGCTGGTCAGCGTTGTACATGTGCGCGCCGCATCTTGGTAAAAAATGGTACAGATGGTGATGCATTTATTCAACGTTTCGTTGAAGTTGCTAAGAACTTGAAAGTGGGTCGCTGGAACGATGAACAACAGCCATTTATGGGTGGTGTAATTTCATCAGTTGCTGCAACAAACATGATGAATGCTCAGCAAAAGTTACTTGAGCTTGGTGCCAAAAGCTTATTGCCAATGACGCGTCCTCAAGAAGACAGTTCGCTACTGACTCCGGGCATTGTTGATGTAACAGGTGTGGCGGGTATTCCAGATGAAGAATATTTTGGCCCGCTTACGACCATCCAACGTTATGACAGCTTTGATGAAGCATTGAAAATTGCTAATGCAACACGTTTCGGCTTGTCAGTTGGTTTGGTTTCTCCAAAACGTGAACTGTTTGATGACTTACTCATTGAAGCACGTGCCGGTATTGTGAACTGGAATAAGCCATTAACAGGTGCTTCAAGTGCCGCACCATTTGGTGGTGTTGGAGCTTCAGGCAACCACCGTGCAAGTGCATTTTATGCTGCTGACTACTGCGCTTGGCCAATGGCTTCACTTGAAAGTGAAAGCTTAAGTTTGCCAGAAAAATTATCTCCAGGGATTGTGTTGCCTTAAACACTAGGGAAAGAAAAAATGAAAGGATATGAAGTAAATTTCGATGGTTTAGTGGGACCAACACATCACTATGCGGGTTTGTCTTTTGGTAATGAAGCATCAACCAAAAACCGCAATAATACCTCGAACCCAAAATTAGCGGCGAAACAAGGCTTATTAAAAATGAAAGCCTTGGCTGATATGGGAATGAAACAAGGTGTACTTGCTCCGCATGAACGTCCACATGTTCCAATGTTACGCCGTTTAGGTTTTACAGGAGATGACATTAGTGTTGTTGCTCAAGCAATGCGTCATTCACCTGAACTGTTATCATCTTTAAGCTCAGCTTCTCCAATGTGGACTGCAAATGCTGCGACAGTTTCACCTTCTGCTGATAGCCAAGATGAGCGCGTGCATTTTACTGCGGCTAACCTGAACAATAAATTTCACCGTTCAATTGAAGCTGAAACTACAAGCCAAGTTTTACAAGCCATCTTTAAAAATGAGCGTCACTTTGTACACCATGAAGCTTTACCACAAGTGGCTTTGTTCGGTGATGAAGGGGCAGCAAATCACAATCGTTTAGGTGGTGATTATGCTAAGCGCGGTATTCAGGTGTTTGTTTATGGTCAACAACATTTAAATAATGGCTTACCGGGACCAAAGCGTTATCCAGCACGTCAGACGCGCGAGGCAAGTGAAGCTATTGCACGTTTGCATCGTTTAGATGATGCACACACTGTTTTTGTTCAGCAAAATCCGGATGTAATTGATCAGGGTGTTTTCCATAACGATGTGATCGCGGTAAGTAACCAACAGGTTTTATTCCACCATCAACATGCCTTTTTAAATCAAGATCAAGCTTTTGCTGAAATTCGTCAAAAAATGGCAAGCATTGGTGAAGACTTTATTTCGATTGAAGTGCCTGAAAACCGCGTTACTGTAGACGATGCTGTTGCTACTTATTTGTTTAATAGCCAGATTTTGACTCGTCCAGATGGCGGTATGACGATTGTTGTGCCAGAAGAATCTCGTCAAAATGCAGCAGTGTGGGGCTATTTAAATGACATGATTCAAATGGGCACACCAATTGATGCGATTCAGGTATATGACTTACGTGAAAGTATGCGTAATGGTGGTGGACCAGCATGTTTGCGTTTACGTGTGGCTTTGAACGAAACTGAATTAAATGCTGTAAATCCAAAAGTATTAATGAATGATCAATTGTTTGGAACGCTCAATCAATGGGTCGATAAACATTATCGTGATCGTTTAGCGCAAGAAGATTTAGCAGATCCGCACCTACTTATGGAAAGCCGTATGGCACTTGATGAACTCACCAAAATTTTAGGTTTGGGTTCGGTTTATCCTTTCCAAAAATAATGAGGAGGTGACATGCAAGATTTTCTAGCATTAACCTTACAGGGTGAGCAGCCTACAACTCGCGAAGGAAAGCAAGAAAACTTTTCTTGGTGTTGGCTAGGTGAAGGACTTCTTGAATGTACGCCACATGCACAGTACGACAAAGCTGTCGTACTGTCAGCTGGGGTACATGGTAATGAAACAGCACCAATTGAGTTGTTGTCTCAACTTTGCACCGATTTATTTGCAGGGCGTTTAAACCTTGCTGTGAGGTTGCTGCTTGTATTGGGTAATCCGTATGCAATGCGCCAAGGCAAGCGCTATGTATATGATGATGTAAATCGAATGTTTTGTGGTGGGTATAAAACTCTACCTGTAACAGAAGAGTCTAAGCGAGCTGAGGTTTTAGAGCAGGCAGTTGCTACTTTTTTTAAAGAAAGTGCGAGTAATGCTAAGCGCTATCACTATGATTTGCACACCGCAATTCGCGCTTCTTTGTTAGCCACTTTTGCTTTATTGCCTTATCAAACGCATGACTATGATGCTGATTTGACAGCGAGTCTTGAAGCTGCCGATTTAGATGCTCTGGTTTATCATCGTGCTGCGGGTAAAACATTTACACATTTTACCAGTGATAGCTTTAAAGCTGCGAGCGCAACCTTAGAGTTAGGTAAAGCCTTGCCATTTGGACAAAATGACTTAAGTCAGTTTGCTGCAATTGATGAAGTCATTCGTCATGTGGTTTCTGAACAAGTTTTACCGACGCGACATAAATCGAAAATTCGAGTGTTTCAGGTGTCTGATTCTTTAATTAAAAAAGATGAAGATTTTCAAATGAACTTATCGGCTGAGGCTCCAAACTTTTCGACATTTACGAAAGGTGAAATCATTACCATGCAACCTTCTGGGAATTATGTGGTTGAGCAAGATCAAGTTTGGATTTTATTTCCAAACCCAAATGTGAAAATTGGTTTGCGCGCTGGTTTGGTTTTAACTGAAACTCTTTAAATGACCAATTTAAAGTAAATAAAAAAGGGCAATTGATTGCCCTTTTTTATTGCTAGCTTTAATTAGTTAGTACCGAAAAGACCTTTCATGAAAGATTTCTTTTCAGTTTTTTGGGTAGAGCCTTGAGCACCTGCATTTAAGTTTGCATTTGCACTAACTCCAACTGGGGCAACATTAACACCAACATTTACACCTGTTTGAGCATTAATCGCGTGCGCTGATTGAGCTGCATTTAATTTTGCTTGAGCATCAGCTTTGGTGTCAGCCACTAATTCTTTTTGCTCAGCTTGATTTTGAGCTACGCGAGCTTTAACTGCATCTACACGTGCTTGAGCATTGGCTTGTTTTTCAGCAGTAAACTCTTTTTGTTCAGCTTCATGTGCTGCTACTTTAGTTTTTACCGTATTTAAATGTGCTTTTGTATCAGCTTTCGCTTCAACGGCTAGATTTTTAGTACCGTTTGCAGCTTTAGTCGCTACATTTTTAGTACCTGTAGCAGCTTCCGTAGCAAAGTGTTTTGTACCATTTGCAGCTTTAGAAGAAAGTTCAGTCACTTTTCCAGTTGTTTTTTTAGTTGCTTTAACTGTAGTGTCAGCAGCAACATGACCAGCATGTTTTGCTGTGCTACCTACAGTGTGTGCAGTACTTTTGACTGTGTTGGCTACGCCACTAACAAGACCACCCGGTTGTACATTTACTTGAGCAGAAGCATCTGCATTAACGCCCGCACTTTGTGCAAAAATAGAAGCAGAAGCAAGAACACTTGCAGTCACGATAGCTGTTTTCATCATTTTCATTGCGATATCCTTCAAAGAATATACCCTTTTAGTGAGGTATTTCATAAACGCAATCGCATCATAGTCAAACCTTGCTTTGCTTAGGAATAGACTTCATCAAAACCTTACAACAGTATTACAGTCACTAAACACATGAGGGAGAAATTGTGGAGAAAAGAAAATATTAATAATAAAGTGAAATAGATATCGATATTTGACTGTTTAAAAAGCTAATAAAAAATAACTTCTCTCATTTTTTAGAAATACAAATATTTAAACTTATTCAACACGACCATTTTTTATATCTATAAAGAAGATTTTCTTTTCTTTTTTTAATCGAGATAACGGCATAGTTATTGCTTATTATGAGAATAAAGTGCTTTTTGGCACTTTTTTGAACCCAATTCTGCCAGAAATATAAATGCACAGGGCAGAACAGTATTTTTGTTTATTCGGGAAAAAGAATTTTAGTGTTCCTCGGGCTTACATGTTTTATGAAATGAAATTTCACATGACATATATCCAAAGAAATAGCGCTTTATTTCGAATAATCAAAAATAAATAGAGATGTCTATAAACAAAAAAACAGAGATCTTAAATGATGAAAATTATTGCTTCCCTTGTCGTATTACTCGGCTTAGTCGCCGTTGTTCTCTATTTTAAGCCATCAAGCGGTGCATCAGATGTGATGAATTCTACTTTGCACAAGTCGAATTCATCGCAATCAGACACTTCATCTTTACATTCCCAACTTAAGGAGCCTGCTCAACCTAAAAATGTATCTTTAAATTCTACTCAACCTAAACCAGTATCCGCAGATACTGTTCCTTTATATGACACAAAAAGTGATCTTTCTATTCAACCGATTGATCCAGAAAAAGATCCTGCTAATGAAATTAAAACACTTTAAATAATCTAGTTTTCTTTATCCAAGAAATACTAGACGTTCAAATGTTCTTTACCAAAGAACTACGGAGAAAAATAATGCAAAGTAAAACGTTATTACTATTAGGTCTATCTACAATATTAAGTACAACAGCTTTCGCTCTTCCTTTGGATTCTAAGGGAGCCAAACAACAGCTAAATCAGGCAGCAAAACAAAAAGTGTTTCAGGGTAAAATCGATTTAGATGCCTTGGTCACCAATGAGTCTAATGACCTTATTGTTGAATATAATATTCCTACGGAAAGCGTGGCTACAGGTTTGGAACGGCGAAGTTATATTGCTTCAAATAAAAAGAACTTACAGTCAAGGTTTAATCGTGGTGTAGGGGTGCAAGTACTTCGGGACTACAATAATTTGCCCTTAGCTTTTTATCGAGTTAGTAATAGAGAGGCATTAGTTGATTTACTAAATGACCCAAACGTTAAGGCTGTATATCCAAACAGAATTAATCGGGCCACTACGATGGAAAGTCTACCTTTAATTAATCAGCCTCAAGCTAATACCAAAGGCTTTAATGGTACTGGCTCTAGTGTGGCTGTATTGGATACTGGGGTAAATTATTTACATTCGGATTTTGGGTGTACGGCAGTTAATTCACCTTCAAGTACATGTCGTGTCGTTTATTCATTTGATAGCGCCCCAGATGATGGTGCACTTGATGATGATGGCCATGGGAGTAATGTCTCAGCGATTGTGTCTAAAGTAGCGAGTAAAACAAAAATTATAGGAATAGACGTTTTCCGAAAAGTTCGCGTGAATGGTCAATTGTTAAGCTCAGCCTATGATAGCGATATCATTGCAGGCATTAACTGGGCAGTAAATAATGCTAAAACCTACAATATTAAAGCGATCAATTTAAGCCTTGGTGTACCTGACGTTAAATACACATCTCAATGTAGTAATAGTAGTTATGCAACAGCATTTGCAAATGCGCGAGCTGCTGGCGTGGTCCCTGTGGTGGCATCTGGTAACGATGCGTTCCCTGATGGAATTTCGTCACCTGCTTGTGTTGCTGGAGCGGTAAGAGTTGGCGCAGTATATGATAGTAATATTGGTGGTGTATCGTGGGGTAAACCTGTGAAATGTACTGACTCAACTACAGCAGCAGACAAAGTAGCATGTTTTAGTAACGGCGGTAGTCTTGTGACTTTACTAGCTCCAGGGGCAATGATTACAGCAGGTGGCTACACTATGGGCGGTACTTCCCAAGCTACACCACATGTTGCTGGCGCAATTGCACTATTAAGAGCAAATAGCGTGACACCAACTGAAACTATCGATCAGACGATTAATCGTTTAAGAACTACGGGTAAACCTATTACTGACCCAAGAACAGGTTTGGTTTTCCCTCGTATTGATTTACTGGCTGCAACCAATGGTTTAACCATTAATTAAATAGCATATTTATAATTTTTTATTAGATCCAAGAAATTTGAATGGCTATGGCCCGTTGCAGAAAACTGCCTCTGCAACGGGTTTTTTATGGAAAATCTTTAATCACATTTTGCTAAATTGGCTTTACTAAAATTGCTTTGGAGCTTTTTAAAATTATTTTGAATTGCTGGATCTTGAATATTAAAAGTGGTCGAGCTTTTTGTTGTCGAGTTGGTGGCTTGACTTAGTATGCCAGATGAGTCGGGATATTGTTCGGTAAATGATTGAGCTGAAATCAGGCCTTTATTATTAAAAATCCAGTGCTCAGTGACTTGGCCTCCACCTAAGTAACCCGTAAATTCGATCATGCAGGCCTGCTTATCATGTTTAATGAGCTTGGCTACATTACCTGTGGTGGTTGGATAAGCTTCAATATTGGTGTCTTGTTCTAAAACCTTTGATTGAGAATAAGAAGAAACAGATTTAGTAGTTGCACATGCAGATAGTGCGATACAGCATAGTGTTGAAAAGAGAAGTTTTTGACTATTCATAAGGCAGATTCCTAGCTCTTTGTAATGGGTAGTATTTCTTTTTAAACGTATACATTTCTATGAGCGCGAAGTAATCGCGCTTCTCAAACCTAATTTTAATTAGTCGTCGTACTAGATTTACTTAACTCACCTTGTTCGATCGGAATGTTTTCACCATTTCGGCTACTGGTTATATTTTGTTTAGCTTGTTCTATTTTCTCTTCAGTATATGCTTTTGCAGTATCTACTTTTTGCTGGGCAACTTCTGATTTTTCAGCTGTAAATTCTTTAGTGCTTTGCCATTTTTCACTAATTTTATTTGACGTATTTTCAGAAGCACCTTGAATAGAGTTCCCTAGGTTTTGTATGCCTTTTCCTGTTTTATATAACAACACACGACCTAAACTTGGATTATCACCATAAGGTTGAGCTTTTGACGTTGTCTCATTTGTAGGTTGAGGTTGTGTTGTTTCAGCAAAAAGCGTCGATGAAGCCAATATAGAGCTTGCAATACATAAAACTTTTAAGGTTTTCATTTGGTTCAAACTCCCCAATGACTGTCAAAATATCAAGTGCTGATCTTACTGTTAAAAATAAACCTTGTGCAGCAATGAGATAAAACCCATACGATTTGATTACGATAAATCATCATTTCAAATATACTTAAATAGCTTATCTAAATTCCTAGAATGATCTGGAGCTTCAGGTGATACAAAATATAGAATTAAAATGGTTATATGATCTGATCATTCTAGAAAAATACCGAAGTTTTACAATAGCTTCTGATATTAGAAATATTTCACAGTCTTCTCTAAGCCGCCGTATTCAGGCCCTAGAAAGTAGTTTGGGATTCGAGGTTTTTGACCGAGAAACTTCGCCATTACAGCTCACAGAAAAGGGTAAGCTTTTTGTTCTACACGCCAGAAATTTGCTAGATGATTTTGAGTTCAATATAGATCGAATTAAAGGTGACAATCATGTTAGAAGTAAAGTCACTATTGCATCTGCGCATTCTTTGGCAGGTTATATTTTTCCTAAAATTTTAGGAAATTTAAAAAACTACCAAGAAAAGATTTTTCATGTTGAAGCCATTAACGTAAATGAAACCGTAGATTCTCTTAAAAATGGACAATGTGACTTTATCGCATCTTTTTATGATGATGATCTTATGAATCCACAGTTCTTGTGCCATAAACTATTTTCAGCAAAGCTTTATTTAGTCACTGCGCCTAATCATTTAGGTCGTCCCAAATATTCACTCGAAGATGCTTCAGTTCCGCTCATGAATTACACCGACGATAGTTACATGGGTAAAAAAGTAAATAAGTTTCTACAAGAGCATCATTCAGATAAATTTGAGACAAACTTTGTGTCTTCAATGAGTTTATTACTTAAAGACATGATCAAAGGTGGGTATGGAGTCGGGTGGTTACCCGATTACAGTATTCAAGATGAGCTTGAAAAAAAACAACTTTTGATTGTGCCTTTGAAAGATTCAGTCTTATCTGTAGATATTTACTTATATCGTAGTAGTGCGAGGCTCAATACAGCTTCTGAAAGTTTATGGAACTTTATGAAGGCAATTGATTGGACAATTGCCTAAACCGTTTTATGCATAAGTTGCATTATCTTTCATTTAGCTATGCAACTTTTGCTATGGGGGAGTTTTGATACCATGCAATCGCATTCTTAATGAGTACGTCGGTTGTGTCGATGAATAGTTCAGGATAAGCCTCAATACTTTCTTCTAAAATGAGAGGTATTTCTGTACAAGCCAACAGGAATTTTATATTTCTCTTTTTAGTGTAAAAATTAATAACTTCCTTCATCATTTCTCTAGCTTGTTGAATATTTCCTGCTTTGTATTGGTAAATACTTTGCATTACTTTATTTTGCATTTCGGCAGAAGGAGTAGAGAAACCAATACTATTTTCAATAAACTGGCTTTGATAAAGCTCGGTGTTTATTGTGGCAGATGTAGCAAGAATACACACCTCATCAATTTGACTATCTTGAATAAAATGAACCGCAGACTCAATGATACTGATCATTTTAGTTTGGGTGCGCTTTTTTAGTTGGTTAAACCAGAAATGAGCAGTATTACAAGGAATAATGATACAACCGACTTGTGCTGCTTCTAAGATTTTAAGATATTCAGCCATTTTCTCGAGTGGTTTATCATCATGATTTATAATGGATTGAGTTCTGTCGGGAATATCTGGGATAGAAACTGTAACGACAGGAATATGTTCTTGATCACAATGTGCTGGTGTATTTTTAATAATTTTATTCATAGCATCAATCGTAGCTTGTGGTCCCATGCCACCTAAAATTCCAATTGCTTTATTCATGTTGAGCGACTCAAAAAATTCTATAGGTTTAGAATGAGCGTATTTTTATTAGGATCATTGCAAAAAGCGGATGGCTTATGCAGATTTTATTTCTAAATCAAAAATTAATTTAATTTAAAGTATTTGTTTTATAATTATAAAATTTAAATTTCTAAAATTTAGTTATGCTTTTTATGCATGACGATTTTATATAAAGCATAGATTTCTGCATGGATAGTTTGTTTTAAGCAAAAATCTAAACGATAAATTCAGACTTAATTAAGTCTAAAAACATATCTCTGGCTTTATGGTTGCTCACATTTTTGTGCCAGAAAAACTGGTTTTGCATAAAGGCAAGATGTTCAAATTTATAGCCTCGAATATTGGTTAAATTTTTATATTGCTCAAAAAGACTCTTCGGTACTAAAGACACACCAGAGCCTGCACTCACGCAACCAATAATCGTGGCATAACTGGTAATGCTTGTAATTGGAAGCGAAATATTTTTAAGCTTAAGCCATTCTTCAAGAGCAGCTCGGTAAGGGCAGCCTTCCGTCCACATAAAAATTTCCTTACCAATCAAATCTTCTTGGCAGTGGATTTCACCGAAAGATTCTGGGGCAATTAAAATAATTTCTTCTTGATAAATACCGAGCTTATTTAACATTGGAAATTCAATATTGCCAGCGACAATTGCACCATCGAGTTTATGCTGAGAAATATCAACTAATAGCTGTTTCCATGTGCCCGTAATAATTTGAATGGAAACCTCTGGGTAGCGTTGGTGATATTTCGCAAGTAAGCTAGGCAGACGAGTTGTGGCAGACGATTCAATCGCTCCAATTTTGAGTGGGCCAGAAGGCGGTGCATCTGGGTGAATACTACGTTTTGCCTCATCACATAGCGCTAAAATTTTATGGCAATAATTAAGAAAGATTTCACCAGAAGGAGTGAGGTTTAAACTTTTTCCTTCCCGATAAAATAGCGGTGCACCTAGTTCTTCTTCGAGTTGTTTAATGCGCGTTGTGATATTGGAGGGTACACAATGTAGTTGCATTGATGCCTTTGCCATTGTTCCGCATTCAACCACGGTTTGAAACATTTTTAACTGAGTAATATCCATGTTTTATCATTCACTTTTAATGAATATATGACTCAATATAAGTTAATTTTATTCAACTATCCATGCGCATATGATGAAAGCATTCCATTTCACTAGTGCAGATTTAACATGGCAATTTCTCTTGCTGCCGAAACTCAGCCTCCCGTATTTAAGCTCTATTTATGTATTGCCGTGACCGTCTTTTGTTGGGGTTATTCACCTATTGGTGTGCATATTGCCTTGCACTCATATACACCGCAGCATATTGCCTTGCTTCGTTTTTTGATTGCATCGGTTTTCTTACTTTTATTGATTATGAAAAAAGGCATTCAGCCTTTAAAGTGGAAAGATGTTCCTGCACTTGGGGTGTTAGGATTTTTCTCTGTAACGTTGCATCATTTGCTTATAAATACAGGGCAGCAATATGTGACTGCGGTTGCATCTAGTATTTTGAGCCAATCCATTCCACTATTCACTTTTATTATTTCAGCTTTGCTTTTTAAAGAAAAAATCAGTTTTAAACAGTGGTTGTGTATTTTGCTGGGACTTTGCGGCGCCGTGTTGGTGGTTAGTGGAGATCATGGTTTTGGTGTGCCGAGCCCTTATAGTTTGTTGATTGTTTTAGCTGCAATTGCATGGGGGCTGTACTTTAATTTATATAAGAAATTTGCTTTAAACTATGATGCCTTGAGCTTGATGTGCTACATCATCTGGTTCGGGACCATTCCTTTACTATTTTATAGCGCTCATTTACCTAGTGAAATTTCACATGCTACGTGGCAAGCAAATATGTCGGTTGTCTTATTGGGTATTTTCCCAAGTGCGATGGCTTATGTACTTTGGGGATATGTACTTAAAAATATGCCGTTAACGATTGCATCGAATTTTTTGTATTGTTCCCCGATTGTCGCGATGAGTTTGGCCATTGTTTTCTTAAATGAAAAACCATCAATGATGGTGCTGCTAGGTGGAGTAATTATTGTGGGGAGTTTGGTGTGGATGAATTGGGGGAATAGGCGTACTATCGAATAAGCATATGTAATGCGCTACTTGCTTTAAGAGAATGAGATGATTGTTGTTACCTTGACCTATAAAAAACCATTGACCGAAGTTGATGCTGTGCTCAAAGAGCATATTGCGTTTTTAGATCATTACTATGAGCAAAAGAAGTTTTTAGCATCGGGGCGCCGGGAAAATAGAGTAGGTGGGGTAATTTTAGTTCTAAGCCCTTCGATTCAAGAAGCTGAAGAAATCATGAAAAATGATCCGTTTTATATTTATGATGTGGCTGATTATGATTTTATGTGGTTTGAGCCATCGAAAAGTTTAGAAGAAATTAAAGAGTTGGTTTGAAAACATTAGAGAACTACTTAAGCTTAAGTAGTTCTCTATTCTATTTAATATTAATTAGTAATTTTTATTATTGTTCAACGATATAAATACTATTTTCGAATACATCGCCTTTGCTTGTTTTAACTACGCCAACACATAAATTATCGGGAGTTTGAATAAAAGAAACTAAGGATGTATCTGCATTAGTTTTACAGCTCTTTTGCTTGTTCTCATCAAATGCTTTTAAATTTAATTGATGTTGTAAATCTAAAGTGAATACTTGGCTAAGAGCGTTAAATGCTTGATCTGCTTTTTTCATAAATAATAAATTATTATTAGCTTCCCATTCAGATAAAGAAATACGATCCTTACTTACATAGTGATATAAGCGTTTTGTATCTGCATTATTGTCGGCTGCATTTTTAAATTGGGTCTTTAAACCAAAATTTACTTTTACAATTGGCTTTTCACGGAAAGAAAGACGTGAATAAGGCACAATCTTAACTTCAGATGCCTGATTTAAATTGAGTAATTTGATTGTTGGATCAGCTTTATTTTGCGCGAAAGAATCGTTAATTTTTTGATGTATTAGCTGGTCAAATTTAATAGGTTGATTGAGAGAGCTTTTTTCAATGGCTGAACTATTTGCATTTTTATCAATTGCCATTGCGACTCCTACTCCGATAAGACCAAACATTCCAGAAACTGGGCTGGCTGAAGCATTACTAGAGTCGCCAACTAATATTTGGCTGTCTTTTACAAAGTAATCACCTGCACCTGATTCAGTCATTGAAGATAATTGTTCTGAAGAAACAGAAAGAGAGGTTTGTTTACCTGTAGCGGGATATTGAATCGATTTAGTCGTTGCACATCCAGTAAATAGTAATGTTGATATGAGTAATAAGTTTAAGTTTTTCATTGCAATCATTCTTTATTAAGTTAGGTAATTATTTGTTAAAGCTGGCTGAATTATGGATTAACTGAAATAAAAGTAAATAATTGTTATTTATTGAGTGTTCGCAAATTAATCAATTTATTATTTTGAATAAAATTAGAAGGTAAAACTATTAAAAAAACCATGCTTCCGGTTTAGTTCGGAAACATGGTTTTAAATAAAGCTTAATTATACAAAAATTAATTATACAAAAATTAATTTCTATATAATCTTAACCCTGCAACACACTCACATCAGCTACAGCAGTAAACAAGTTACGTAACTGAGCCAATAAACGTAAACGGTTTGCTTTCAGGTCAGCATCATCTGCCATAACCATTACACCATCAAAGAATGCATCAATCGGCGCGCGAAGTGCTGCAAGCTTAGAAAGAGCAGCAGTGTAGTCTTTTGCTGCAAGTAATGGTTCAACCACAGGAGTCACTGCTTGAAGCTCAGCAAATAATGCTTTTTCAGCGTCTTCAACTAAGTTTGCTTCAATGACAGAACCTTCTGGTGTCGCTTCTTTTGCAAGAATATTAGCAACACGTTTGTTTGCAGCAGCGAGTGCCGCAGCTTCAGGTAATGTGCGGAAGTGGTTAACTGCATTTACGCGCTTGTCAAAATCAAGTGGAGACTTCGGTGCAAGTGCTTGAACTGCTTGAAGTACGTCAACGGCAACGCCTTGGTCTTCGTACTTAGCACGGTAACGACCTTCCAAGAACGCAACAGCATCAGCGAGAGTCTTGTCATGGTCTTTAACGATATCGCCATAACCTTGAAGCGCAAGATTTACTAACTCTTCAATTGTTACATCTAATTCATTTTCAATGATTAAACGTAAAATACCAATTGCTGAACGACGAAGTGCAAACGGGTCTTTAGAACCTGTAGGCGCTTGTCCAATACCGAAAATACCAACCAGCGTATCTAAACGGTCAGCAAGAGCAATCGTTGTACCTGTTTTAGTGTTAGGTAAAACATCACCCGCAAATTTTGGTAAATATTGCTCACCTAAAGCTTCTGAAACTTCAGTATTTTCGCCTTCAATACGTGCGTAGTAAGTACCCGCAATACCTTGAAGTTCTGGGAACTCACCTACAAGCTCAGAGGTTAAGTCGCATTTAGCAAGTAATGCAGCTTTTTCAGCATCGGCTGTGTTTGCACCAGTGATTGAAGATAATGCAACAGCAAGTTTTGCAATACGTGTTGATTTGTCCCAAAGCGTACCAAGCTGAGCTTGGAATACCATGTTTGCTAATTTTTCTTTACGAGATGCAAGCGGTTGCTTTTGATCTTGTAAGAAGAAGAACTCAGCATCAGACAAACGAGGACGAACAACTTTCTCGTTACCTTCAATAATTTGAGTCGGATCTTTAGACTCAATATTTGAAACAGTAATAAAGTAAGGCTGTAATTTACCTTCCGCATTGATCAAACAGAAATACTTCTGGTTGTCTTGCATTGTCGTAATAAGAGCTTCTTGAGGAACAGCCAAGTAGCGTTCTTCAAAAGTTGCACGTAAAGCCACAGGCCATTCAACGAGGCTTGTTACTTCGTCAAGTAAATCAGCTGGAACAATCGCAGTTGCGTTCACTTCATCAGCTAACTTTTTCACTTGTTCTTGAATGGTTGCTTGACGTTTTTCAAAGTTCGCAACGACGTAAGCTTTTTCTAAAGCAGCTAAATAGTCATTTGCATGCGCTAAAGTCACAGCTTCAGGTGCATGGAAACGGTGACCATAAGTCACATTACCAGCTTTATGATCTTGAATAGTCGCGTCAACAATTTGGTCGTCTTTGAGTAAAAGAACCCATTTAACTGGACGTACAAACTCGGTACGGCTTGCAGCAGAACGCATACGCTTAGCAATTGGTAAATTGTCTAATGCAGTTTGTAAAATCTGTGGAAGTAAAGCGTCAAGGCTTTGACCTTTCACATCTTTTAAATAGCAAACTTTTTCAACTTTACCAGCTTGGAAAGTAGAAAGCTGATCAACTGTAATACCTTGACCACGCATAAAGCCTTCGAGCGCTTTAGTTGGTTTGCCTTCTGCATCATAAGCTGCTTGAACAGCAGGGCCATCAAAACGCTTTTGTGTATCAGCTTGAGCAGCATCGATATCTACAATTTTAAGTGCTAAACGACGTGGAGCTGCATAAGCTTCAATTGATGCGAAGTTTAAACCTGCATCTTTTAAGCCTTTTTCTGTTTCAGCTTTTAGGGCATCACGTAATGTTTTTAAGCTTTTTGGTGGAAGTTCTTCACAGCCAAGTTCGAATAAAACAGTATGTTTGCTCATTAGTTTTTCTCCGCCTTTGCTGCTTCACTTTCAGCTTGTGCTTTTAGCTGTGCCAATACTTCATCACGTAAGTGTGGTTCTGCCATTGGGAAGCCAAGCTCTGCACGTGCTTGTACATAACTTTGTGCAATAGCACGCGCTAAAGTACGTACACGTAAAATGTAACGTTGACGCTCAGTCACAGAAATTGCGCCACGTGCATCAAGCAAGTTAAAGGTATGAGACGCTTTAACCACTTGCTCATAAGCAGGAAGAGAAAGTTTTGCTTCTATTAGACGATTTGCTTCTGATTCATAAAAATCAAACAGTTCAAATAGTTTTTCAACTGGAGCGTATTCAAAGTTATAAGTGGATTGCTCAACTTCATTTTGATGGAAGACGTCACCGTAAGTCACAGTACCAAATTGGCCTTTAGTCCAAACAAGGTCATAAACCGAGTCAACACCTTGAAGGTACATTGCAAGACGTTCTAAACCGTAAGTGATTTCACCTGTTACTGGGTAACATTCAACACCACCCACTTGTTGGAAGTAAGTGAACTGAGTCACTTCCATACCGTTAAGCCAAACTTCCCAACCTAAGCCCCAAGCACCAAGAGTTGGAGATTCCCAGTTGTCTTCTACGAAGCGGATGTCGTGAGTAAGCGTATCAATTCCGATTGCTTTTAAAGAATCGAGATAAAGCTGTTGGATGTTGTCTGGGTTTGGCTTAAGTACCACTTGGAACTGGTAGTAGTGTTGCAAACGGTTCGGGTTTTCACCATAGCGGCCATCTTTTGGACGACGTGAAGGTTGCACGTATGCCGCGTTCCAAGTCTCAGGCCCTAAAGCACGTAAGAATGTTGCGGTGTGGAATGTTCCAGCGCCCATTTCCATGTCGTAAGGTTGTAATACGACGCAGCCTTGTTCGGCCCAGTAGTTTTGTAGGGCAAGAATTAAACCCTGAAATGTATCAATATGCGAGATGGCGCGACTCATGTAGCATCCACGAATTTATGAGAAAAATTGCCCCTAAGTATAAGGATTTTGTAGGGGAGTGGCAAAGGCTAGTTTGGGAATTTCAGATTTGATTGTTTAGCTGCTTTTTTATAGTTCTGAGTAGTAAAAACCAATATGTAATAGCGAAAATCACAGAAAAATAACTGAAGAAAACGATCATTTCTATTGGGGCGAATTCTAAACACATTAAACTAAGGATTAACGTCGTAAGTATGAGTGCACTAGCAATAATTGAGAAAAAATTTATGAAATTATATTTTTGCAAGAAGAGTTGAAATAGATAAGCAGGTATAAAAGCAAATATGTAATAAGTCATTGCAACCGCAAAGAGTAATAGTGGAAAAATCGCTGTAGTTTTTAGAATTTCTAAAGTGAACCCTTCATTTAGCATCATGGTGAAGATCCATAAAAGCCAGGCAGGTATAAATAAGTAGAGTGGGACTTTTAAAAGGCTATTTAAAATTTGGTCTTGATTGGGATCTAAATTTTGAATGAAAATTTTAGAATCATTAAAGATAGCTTTTTTCATATAAATCAATATGAGTTTAATTCTTATAACTATGTATAGTATGAATAAAAAGTTAATGTATTGGGAAATGAGATCATATCAAAATCTTTAACTAACATAGCCCAGCTTATAAGAGCTCCATATTCAAAAAGCAGAGCATTCATTCAATATTTATGTTCTGCTCTTTGGTCTTGTTATCTTTATAGTTATACCAAGCCAATAATGCCCAGAAATTAAAAGCTGTAATTAGTGTAGAGATTCCAATCCAACTAAAAATAAGCTCGGAAAAGAAGGTCTTAAAAGATAGGTTAACAAGCGTATTAAAGATGAGGAGTATACCTAGTGCTGTTAAAGATATTGTTATGAAATTTAGAAGTTTGAATTTATTTAGTAATATAGAAGTTGCTATAAGGAATGGTAAAAAGAACAGATATATAATGAATAAATAAGTAAGCATACAATTCGTTGAAGTCAAAATAATGAGCACTGGTATAGGAGCGAACAATAGACTCTTTATTATGTCTAAATGCCGATAGGCAACCGTTAAAGAATTTTTGTTATATTGAAGCATATTAAAAATTATAGAATCGAGAATAAATTATGCTGAAATTTTGCTGCAAACTTATTGTTTTATCCAGCCTTTTCTGTAGTCCGTGGCTTTACGCACAAACCGAAACTGATGAGCAAGATGAATACAATCAATGTGTAGACCAGACTATTAAAGAAATGAAGCTTGAAAGTATTAATAATATGGTCGTGTATAGTTGTTCTGATAAAGCTAAAAAGACTTATGAGGAAAAAATTGTTGCTCTCATTGATCAAATTCGTGCACAAAGCGAAGAATACAAACAGCCAGAACGTTACCAAGATATTTTAAAATCTCAGCGACTTTGGAAAGCCTATGTAGATCAGGAATGTAATAATGCAGGTTCATACATAGGCTCACCGATGTATTCGTATTGCCCAATGCAAGAGTATGAAAAGCGTGTAAAGCAGCTTGAAGAATACGTTAATTAAGCTAGTTCATTTTAAACGTCATCTCATGACGCTGACCGTACTTCACTAGATTAAATTTAAGAATGCGACATGATATTTTTTAGACGATGCCACAAATGAGTCGTTTGATATGTCTGATCGCATTCGGGAAAAACTACAGATTCTTGCTGATGCTGCTAAATATGATGTGTCTTGTTCATCAAGTGGCAGTGACCGTAAAAACAAAGATAAAGGTCTAGGGGATGCCAGCCATTCGGGTATTTGCCATAGCTATACTGAAGATGGCCGCTGTGTATCTCTCTTAAAAATTCTATTTAGCAATGTGTGTATTTTTGACTGCGCCTACTGTGTTTCACGCCGTTCTAATGATGTCCAACGTGCAGCATTTACAGTGCAAGAGGTTGTAGACTTAACTATTAATTTTTACCGCCGTAATTATATTGAAGGCTTATTTTTAAGCTCAGGCATTTTTAAATCGGCGGATCATACGATGGAGCGTATGCTTCAAGTCGTGAAAAAGTTGCGTCTTGAAGAAAACTTTAATGGCTATATTCATCTAAAAACCATTCCAGGTGCATCGCCTGAACTGATCCATGAAGCAGGTTTATATGCGGATCGTATGAGTATTAATTTAGAGATGCCGACCGAAATTGGACTAAAAACTTTTGCGCCAGAAAAATCACATCAGGAAGTGCAAAAAGATTTAGGATTAGTGCGTGATAGGCTGATTCAGCTTAAAGATGAACGTCAAATCATTAAGCATGTACCAAAATATGTACCAGCAGGGCAGACCACTCAAATGGTAGTGGGAGCACATCAAGAGTCGGACCAAGATGTCTTGTTTATGGCAGACAAGCACTATAAAGAATTTAAACTCAAACGCGTCTATTTTTCGGGTTATATCCCAATTAATACCGAAAATAACTACTTGCCAGCAGTGGGTTCTGCACCGCCGTTGCTTCGTGAAAACCGACTCTATCAAAGCGATTGGTTGATGCGTTTTTACGGTTTTGAAGTCAATGAAATCGTTAATGAAAAACATCCAAATTTAGATTTGGATGTAGACCCGAAATTAAGCTGGGCTTTAAGGCATCCTGAACAGTTTCCAATAGATTTAAACCGTGCAGATTATCAAATGATTTTGCGTGTACCGGGCATTGGGGTGAAATCGGCCAAGAAAATTGTGCAGGCTCGCCGTTTTGGAAAAATCCATATCGATTTACTTAAAAAACTAGGTGTGGCCTACCAGCGTGCAAAATTCTTTATTCGCTGTGAAGACAGTCCAAAATTCCAAAAGGAATTATCTTCTGGCTATATTCGACAGCAGATTTTAACGCAGGGATCTTCGAAATATGTGCAGCAACTCTCGCCACAATTAAGCCTTGGGTTTTAGGCCATGTTTAATGAGGAAGTTGCTTACTATTTTGATGGTTCAATGGTTGGGCTGCTAAGCTGTGTTTTTCGTGCATTTCAATTTAAAGAATTACAGGTCAAACTCTGTCTGAATGATGCAGCTCAGCATGGCTTATTTACCGATAAAATTGAGGTTGCAAATAACGAGCAACATGCCGAACGTGTGTGGTCTGCGTTACAAAAAAAGCTTTTATCTTCTTCGTTAAAACAATTTTATTTTGCTTATCTATCTGAATCTTTAGATGCCTATCAGCATTTATTTAATTACTGTATTTATGTGTTTAGTAGTCATTCATCTGTAGAAAAAGATTATTCGCACCCAAGTGTTCTAGCAATTGCACAGTGGACGAAAAAAGTCGGGCGAGAAAAGCATAGAATGGAGGCTTTTATTCGGTTTAAGAAAACTAAAGATGAGCTTTTTTTAAGTTTAGTACGTCCTGATTTTAATGTGTTACCGCTTATTCAGCCACATTTTAAACGGCGTTATCAAGATCAGCGTTGGCTCATTTATGACGAGCAACGTAAGTTTGGTATTTATTATGATTTAAGTGAAATACATGAAGTTTCACTCGAAGCCTCTGAGGTTGACCGTAATTTAAAAAATGGCATGAGTCAAAGCTTTCAACTTGAGCTGGATGAACAAGAAGTTTTGTATGATCAACTTTGGAAAGATTATTTTAACAGCGTAAATATTACAGAACGCCAGAATATAAAACTTCATGTGCAGTATTTGCCAAAACGTTACTGGCGCTACTTAAATGAAAAGTTGATGGAATATTAAAGTTTTAAAATAGTAAGAATAACTTCAACAAATTCTCTGAACATTAAAAGATATAATTTAAATGCATTTTATATGGCTTTGGGCGTATACTTTTGCCCGTTATAAATAACGGCATATCCCCAAAGGTGTACTGTGAGTGTTATACAGCGAGAATGGTTACAGATTTTAAAACCAAATTTTAAGGTTTTACCTCTTAAAGAGCGGTTGCTTTGCGGTATTGGAGCGTTGTGTGGTTTAGCAATTTCTTCTTTAATTAGCTGGTATGTTCTGGGTGGAATTAATGCTTGGTACATCGCGCCTATGGGTGCCTCATCTGTTCTTTTATTTGCAGTTTCAACCAGTCCATTGGCTCAACCTTGGAATGTGATTGTTGGCAATACTTTAGCTGGCATTATTGGCGTTGCTTGTGCACAGTGGATTCCTGATTTAACTACGGCTTTTAGTGTGGCTGTCGGGCTTGCCATCTTTTTAATGATGACTACCGACTCGTTACACCCACCAAGTGGAGCAGTTGCAATTACGGCTGTACTGGGTGGTGCAGCCATCCATAAATTAGGCTTTTATTTTATTTTTTATCCAGTTTTACTCAACTCGTTACTGCTACTTGGGTTTGCTGTTTTCTTTAATCGATTGATTGGGCGACATTATCCTGTTACCGCACATTTAAATGAGCGAAGTAAGGATCCAACGCCCACTCAGAAAGTATCGATTCAGCCAAAAGATATTGAGTATGCATTAGGGCATCACACTGAACTATTAGATATAAGCCAGTACGACTTAGAAAAAATCATTTTAGAAGCTCAAGAACATGCCAATGAACGCATGGTGAACCAATATATCTGTCAGGATATTATGAGTCATGATGTGATTAAGTTGCATGAAGACGACGATATTCACCAAGCACTCGATAAGTTTAAACAACAGAATCTTATGAGTTTACCTGTGGTCAATGCAGACAACCATTTGGTCGGAACTTTAGCGCTCTATGAAGTCGTCGAGTGGTTTAAAGGCGCAGCCGATCCAAGAAACTCTTGGCAGCATTATGTAAAGCAGATCATGAGTCGTCGAGTGGTTACTGTACTACCAACCCAACCTATTCAAGATTTAGTGCCATACTTTGTTGAAAAGTCTTTTAACTACATTCCTGTTGTTGAAAATCGTAAGCTTATAGGAATGATTAGCCGTGCAGATATGATTGCTGCATTACAGCAACAGTTAAATCGGAAGCTATAATTTTAGAATAAAAAAAGCTACGGTTGATTAGGGGATGCAACCGTAGCGACCAAAATAAACTAAGTTATTTAATGTACTTGTTCTTCTCGTACAGTACGAACAGGCTGTTGATAACCATGGACTTGTTCAGGCTGTCTTTTAGGAATGACTAACCATAAAACGAGATAAACTAAAATCCCTGGGAAAGCCGCACTCATTACCGAAACCAATACGAAAATAATGCGTAATAAATTTGCGTTCCAACCAAAACGTTCAGCAATACCGCCCATTACACCGGCGATCATGCTTTGTCGGTTCGAGCGATATAAACCAGAATTGGCCATCTAATTCTCCTCAAATACATAAACTACAAGGAATCATTTATTCACTTGTTTAATAAAGATATGGAGATCGAATTACCAAGTTAAAGTCTTAATAAAACTAAAAATGGTTAAAATATGTAAACGATTTAAGGGAATGAAAGAAACATCAACTAAAATGCACTTTTTCAGGGCTAAATCTTATTTATATAGGTAAATAGTTCTTGGATTAAAGATAAACTTGTAACATTGCTGTCGTATTTAAATGATGTATATATCTTTGAAGCAGTCTGGTTTTGTAATAAAGCATTTAGGTTTAATGATTATCCTAGGCATAGGGTTAACTGCCTGCGATATAAACCATGCGGAATCGAAAGATCATTCCAGCGTATCCACGACAGCTTCAAAGCATGAAAATGACGCTATAAAAAATAATTCGGCAGTAACAACTTTAGATGCTGCGGCTGGTCGGACTTTTCTACCAAATAATTCACAAGGCCACTTACAGAAATTGTCAGCCTCATCATTACAGTATGTTGGACGTTATCATACTCGCATATCTTGTACAGATGCTTTTGCTGATTGTGAGAACGGAGAAGCCGAATATATTTTAAATTTACTAGCCGATGGTTCTGCCTACTGGAATGTAATTCATTACGGACGTATAGGTACTAAAGATGGTGCTAAAAGTGCGGTTGTAAATCAATTGTGTCCTAACTTAACGTGGAAAGTAGATAATGTAGAACGTAATTTAATTATTCATTGCCCAGCATCAGATGTGAATTTCTACTTTAATATTGATTCAGAACGAATTTTATCGGTAAATTTAGAAAAACTCTTTTATAGTGATTATGGTAAAAATCGTGAGTTTCTAGAGCAAAATTATTTTGTTCCTACAAAAGCTTATATCCTTAAAAAAGAATAAAGTTAATTTTAATATAATAAAAAAGAGCGCAATATAAATTGCGCTCTTTTAATTTTAGTATTTACAAATCATTAGTAGTCGAAGCTAAAGTGTTCAACTGGTAATGAAGTAAGTGTGCGAGATGTAGTTACCATCGATTCTGCATGACCTTGTGCACGTGGCAATAAACGGTCGAAGTAGAAATCAGCAACTTTAATTTTTGCTTTATAGAACTCAGGGGTTTCTTGACCGTTGCCAGCTTCTAATTTTTCAGAAGCAATCACAGCTTGTTGAGCCCAGAAGTAAGCCATCATGACATAGCCTGAGAACATTAAGAAATCTACAGAAGCAGAAGACACGATGTCGCGGTCTTTACGAGCAGCAAGCATGATACGAACTGTTAAAGTGTTCCACTGTGCACAAAGCTTAGTTAAGTCCCAAGCAAAACGACGTAAGTATTTATTACGTGCGTGAGCAGCACAGAATTTTAAGATTTCAGCAGTGTATTCACGTACTACTTTGCCTTTTGAACTTAACAACACTTTACGACCAATTAAGTCGAGTGCTTGAACACCAGTTGTTCCTTCGTATAGGGTCGCAATACGTGCATCACGTGCGATTTGCTCCATACCCCATTCTTTAATATAACCATGACCACCGTAAACTTGCATACCGTGGTTGGCTGCTTCTAAACCAAGTTCAGTTAAGAAACCTTTTAAGATCGGTGTATAGAAACCCAGTTTGTCATCGTAGTCTTCAAAAGCAGCTTGATCACCACGTGTTAACGCATCTGTCATTTTGTCAGCAATTTGCGCAGCATAGTAAATCATTGCACGACCGCCTTCAGCGATCGCTTTTTGAGTTAAAAGCATACGGCGTACGTCTGCGTGGTGAATGATTGCATCAGCAACTTTATCTGGATCTTTCTTACCAGAAAGCGCACGCATAGACATACGGTCTTTAGCATATGGAAGAGCACCTTGGAAAGATAACTCAGCATGTGCAATACCTTGAACTGCAGTACCGATACGTGCTGTGTTCATGAAGGTAAACATTGCATGTAAACCTTTGTTTACTTCACCAATTAAATAGCCTGTTGCATTATCAAAGTTGAGTACAGCAGTTGCAGACGCACGAATACCCATTTTGTGTTCGATTGAACCACAAGTTACGGTATTGCGTTCACCCACACCGCCATCTGCTGTAGGCATGAATTTAGGTACGATAAACAAAGAAATACCACGTGTACCAGCTGGTGCATCTGGAAGGCGAGCAAGTACGATGTGAATAATGTTTTCAGTTAAATCGTGTTCACCCGCAGAAATAAAGATTTTTGTACCCGTGAGTTTGTAAGTACCATCTGCTTGAGGTTCAGCTTTAGTTTTTACTTGGCCTAAGTCTGTACCACATTGAGGTTCGGTTAAGCACATTGTGCCGCTCCATGTACCTTCAACAAGTTTAGGCATATATGTTTGTTTTTGCTCATCTGTACCGAATTGCAAAATCGTGTTCATACAACCTGAGCTTAATCCTGGATACATGGTAAATGACCAGTTTGCAGTACCCATCATCTCTGATTTAATCAGGTTTAGAGACATTGGTAGGCCTTGGCCACCAAATTCTTCAGGGTAAGAAAGCCCTTGCCAGCCACCCATTACGAACTGGTCATAAGCTTCTTTAAAACCTTTTGGCGTTTTTACTTCGCCGTTGTCAAAATGGCAACCTTCTTCATCACCAGATTGGTTAAGTGGTGACAGTACGTTTTCACAATAATCTGCCGCACCTTCAAGAATCATATCTACAGTATCTGGATCTGCACTTTCACCATTTGATAAAGTTTTATAGTGAGCAGGATAATCTAGTACTTCATTCATTAAGAAGCGGATATCGTGTAGGGGAGCTTTATATGCTGGCATGGCTTTAATCCTAATTTTGAATCATTGTGGGATTATCTCAATCGATGATTTGATTATTCACTCGCATGATAAAAATACAATGTTAATCACACCCGAAAAGAATGTCAGAAAAGCGAATTTTGTCGAAAATAAATACACCGTAAATTATATTTTCTGATAAAGTCAGGTCTTATACTTTTATGTGAAAAAACAACTAATTTTTTATTTTTAGCAAGTTTTGCTGAAAAGATAAAGCGATAAGGTTTTAAAAAAGGTTATGCATTTAAAATATCTCAGTTTATGTTTATTTAGTTTGGGCTTGACGGCGTGTGCGCAACACAGTGTGCGTCCGCAATTGGCATCTGCGAATTTAGAGCAAAAAGCTATTCAAAGCGTTAACGCGATGTATGAATATCCAAGTTATGATTATCGTGGAAACTTTAAAATTACGGTTGATCCATCACAAATAAAGCAAAATTCAAAAGCTGAAAATACACCTAAGCTTGATGCTGAATTACAAAAGAAAGTCGATCAGTACCTACGTGAGCAAAAGGTTGGCTTAAGTAAAGCACAGAAACAAACCCTCTATGCGGCTATTGCAAATGAACAAGGTGATTTGGGACTGACCTCATCAGCACGTTCTGACAAAGTAAACGCCGTATTAATTAATTTATTAAATGATCTTCAATTTAGCTATGACGGCTCAATTCATTATCGTCAAAAAATGGGTTCATTTAACCTAACTGCCAGATATGAAAAGCCAACCCTATTGGTTCAGGCAAAATTGCCAATGGTGCTTGATTTAGAAAATTATAAGTTTTATGTAAATTACTTTGGTTTAATGCCGTATTTAGTCAATAAAGAAAATCAAAACAATTTAACTTACATTGATTTTTCAAAATATAAAGACTTCTTTAAAAATGTCGATATGAAGAAGTTTATTGAATATCTTAAAGCTTCTAGTGCAGTGTCATATCGTTTGGCTGACCCGCAAAACTTACAACGTGTATCTCTGACAGATACTGATCGTAAGGCAGGGGCTGTTGATAAAATTCGTTTGAAAACTACGATTGAAGAGTTGCTTTTAGAAGTTGAGCTGTATGGTCAGGTCAATGATAAATACCTTCAAAAAAGTGTTTTAGGCTTCGATAATGAAAAGATGGCAGAAAAGGTAGCAACTGAGCTTGCTGCTTCTGAAGCAAAAAAAGGAGCAACTAATAAGGAAGAACAAAAAGTTTCTTCCGATGATGCTGCTGCTGTAAGTCAGGAACTATATAGTTTAATCAACGCACATTTTGATGGTGCTCTTTCATCAGATGATGAAGGTGAAGATAATTTAAATGCGGCGGCGCAAGCTCCTGAAGCTGCAGATGCATCGGCTTCTGAAGACGAAGATGCCAGTGAAGAAGCTGCCACAGATGGTGTACAAGATGCACAAGCTGAAGAGGTTGTAACTCTCACTGAAGATCAATGTATTGAATTAAAAACACTGAAGAAACCTGTTGCTTTAGGTGATATTAATTATTGCCAAGTTTATGGCATTGATGTGCTAGACCAGAGCGCTGCAAGTGCTGAAAAAGTTCAAACTAAGTCTCGCCGAGACGCTTTAAAACAAACGTTTGAAGCTTATAACCAAAACCAGTTTATCAATGATGAAGCATTCAAAGCTTTATGGTTAAAACATAAAGCCGAGATTGAGCAAGCTTTACCGAAGCAAAGAAATCCAATCACGATTGATGTGGCTTTAGATGACAAAGGCCGTGCGGTAAACATGGCTTATGATGTTGCTTATACGCCAGTCGAGTTTAAACATAGCTTCAATATTAAAGCTGATATGCAAATTTTGAACTATGGTAAAGCGACCTCAATTGATCAACAGCAGCTTAAACAAGCCAAATCTGTAGCTGAAGCAAGTAAAGGTTCTATGCTAGAAAACTTTATTAAAGGCTTTGGTGACAAACTCGGTCAAGGTGATGTGTTAGAGCATCCTGTGGGCACGCATAGTGACGTACAAGATCTAGACGCAAATCTGGCTGTACTTGCAGATAAAACCTATGACGCAACGCATGCCTATGACAAAACTTATAAAGCAGTATTTATTGCCAAATTGACTGCTGAAAAACCGTCATATATTAAGTATTACTCTGTTCAACAGTTACAAGAAATTGCTGAGGTTTATGCTTACTGGTTCTCGGAAGAAGATATCTATAATCCTCAAGGAAAAGCCTTAGAACGCATTACAGCTTTACAGAAAAAGCATCATCTTGAGCAAGATGAGCAGTTTGACCATGAGTTAGGTCGTGCTGTAGATCATATTGTAATAGAGACCATGCAAGGTAAAGCAGGGCGTGAAGCTTGGCAGAACCTACAGAAGCAATATAAGCAACCAGCCCAACTTTTCTCAAAACAGTATCAGTTAGAGTTTGAAAAACAAAACGGTGTTTCTGCTGAAGAAAAACATTTGTTATCAGAAACAGCTGATATTTTAGGGAACGTTTATGTGGCAGCTCGTAAACAACAGCTTACGGAAAAAACAATTCAGAAGTTAAAACCTGAACATAATGAATTTATTGATTATGAAATTTTCCGAGATGTTTATAAGCAAATGGTCGCTGTTAAAAAATAGTAAATGAGATAAAAAAAGAACCTACTTTAAGTAGGTTCTTTTTTTGTTTATAAGAAATCTTTTAAGTCTGGTTTTACACCATTCCAGATATAAAAAGCTTCAATCGCTTGGCCTACTAACATGCCAAAACCTTCTGCATAAGGCACATTACGTTGTTTAGCTTGATCTAGGAAACTAGATGGCTTGCCATAAGCCATCTCATAAGCATGTTTGAATTGTAATTTTTCAGGTAACTGTAAAGCATCGCCTGAAAGGCTTGCAGAAGTCGCATTAACTACAATATCAAAATTCCCCTCTAAGTCATTTAGGGAAATTGCTTGTAGTTGAGCTTGTGGAACTGCTGTTTTTAAGTCATCTACGAGTTGCTCTGCACGAGCCAGAGTTCGATTTGCAATCACAATCTTTTTAGCGCCAGCTTGTACAAGCGGATAAATAACACCACGAGTTGCACCACCAGCCCCTAAAATTAAAATAGTTGTATTCTCAAGATTCCACTCTAATGCTTGAATTGCGGCAACTAAGCCTTGACCGTCAGTATTGTCACCATGCAATTTGCCATTTTCCATCCATAACGTATTTACAGCTTTAGCAATTTGGGCGCGCTTGGTTAACACATCACATAAAGCAAAAGCTTGCTCTTTAAACGGAACGGTAACGTTCATACCACTTCCGCCTTCTGCAAAGAAACTGCGCATGCTCGATTCAAAACCGTCGAGAGGGGCAAGACGTTTTTGATAGTTTAGATCAACCCCTGTTTTTTCAGCGAAAGCATGATGCAATTCAGGAGAGCGTGATTGTTCGATCGGGTTGCCAATTACTGCAAACTGTTTGGTCATTCTTGTATCCAAAATTTTAAAATGGCATAAAGCAGATAAAGCCTATACTGAATATTCAGTAGGCCTCACTATAAGTCAAATTGACACAAGAAAAAATATTAGGAGGGTTTCAGAAAAGTTGAAAAATAAAAAAGGAGATTCTTTAGGGTGGAAGCCAAAGAATCCCCAAAACAAAAAAATTAAGCGACTTTTTCTTTTAGACCTAACCAATCACGCGGTTTTAAATAGTAGTCAGTTAAACGTTTCTCTGGTGAGTCTTCATCCCACTCAGGACGATATGACCATGCAGCTAAGTTAGGCAAGCTCACTAAAATAGACTCAATACGGCCACCTGTTTGTAATCCAAACAACGTACCACGGTCATACACTAGGTTATATTCAACATATCTGCCGCGGCGATAAAGCTGGAACTCTCGTTGAGCTTCGGTATAAGGTTGTTCACGATGTTTTTCGAAAATTGGCAAAATGGCATTTAAATAACCGTTGCCTACAGCTTGAATATATTTAAAGCAAGTTTCGAAATCCCAGCAATTTAAGTCATCAAAAAATAAACCACCGACACCGCGCTGTTCGTCGCGATGCTTTAAATAAAAGTAGTCATCACACCATTGCTTGTGTTCGTTGTAAACATTGTCGCCAAAAGGTTTACATAGGTCATAAGCAGCTTGATGCCAATTTAAAACATCTTGGTCATCTGGATAAAATGGCGTTAAGTCAAAACCACCACCAAACCACCAAATTGGATCTTGTCCTTCACGTTCTGCAACGAATAAACGGACATTTGCGTGAGAGGTTGGAATATTTGGGTTTTTAGGATGAATAACTAAAGAAACACCGAGTGCTTGAGCTTTAGCACCTGCAATTTGAGGGTGACGTTCTGTTGCAGAAGCAGGAAGTTTGCTAATGTTGATGTGAGAAAACATCACACCTCCTTTTTCGATCACTGTACCATTTTGCAGCACACGTGAACGACCGCCGCCGCCTTCTGGGCGTTCCCAATCATCAATAATAAATTCTGCCGTACCACCGCCAGCTTTTTCTTGTTGTTCTAAACCAGCGCAAATACGGGCTTGTAAATCGAGGAGAAATTCGCGGACACGTTGAATATCTGTTGAAGTCGGATGTTGCATAATGACCCTCAAAGATGATTGATATAAATTAAATACATCAAAACATAAAACCATAAAAAAAGTAAGGGATTTTTTCTAAATCTTGAAAAAATCCCTTAAACATTGTTTTTAAACTTTACACCTTTATCAAAAATCATCTTTTTGATAAAGGTGATCCATTCTTTCACGTTTGGTTTTTAAATATTGTTCATTAAAAGGATTACGACCTACGGTTAAAGGTACGCGGTCTACAACGTTAATACCTTGATCTTTGAGTGCCTGAATTTTCAAAGGATTATTGGTAATTAACTTCACTTCTTTTACTTTTAAGTGGTCGAGCATAATGCTACACATATCGTAACGACGTGCATCAGCAGGTAAATTCAATAGTAAATTGGCATCTACCGTATCGTGTCCCTGATCTTGTAGGGCATAAGCACGAATTTTATTGGTTAAACCAATTCCACGACCTTCTTGGCGTAAATATAAAATTACGCCTTGTCCTGCTTCATTGATGAGTTTTTGAGTCGCTTGTAATTGTGGGCCACAATCACATTTCAATGACGCAAAAGCATCACCTGTTAAACATTCAGAATGTACACGGACTAAAACAGGGCCTGTTGGCGGATTTTCTAACCCTTTAGAAAGTGCCACATGTTCTTCACCTGTTGCTGGATCTTGAAACACAGAAATATTGAATTCACCAAAAGCGGTCGGGAGTTTTGATGTTGCAATGAACTCTATAGGCACAGATTAACTCATCTTTTAACCGAAAACGGTTTAAAGTATAGCGTAATGCTGGGAGATTGGTCGAATTGTCATAATCATTTTGCACACTAAGGTTTTCTTTTTTGTATAAAGAAGACGATAATAGTTGATAAATAGTCAGATTATTCAGGATAATCTGCCAACCATACCCATAATGTATGAGAGACTGCTTTGCATGATCTCGTTCGCAAATGTGGCTGATTGAAGGTGACTTCATTCGATTGTATGATCGACCCATTTTGACCCAGCTTAGGATTTGCCAGGCTTATAAAGGCTTTGCCACATATGTTGTATACCGAAATTCCAACTCAACGCCCTGTTACGCCATTGTTAGATGCAATTGATCATCCTCAACAATTACGTCAGCTCGAGCATAGCCAACTGGTTCAAGTGGCTGATGAGTTGCGTCAATATATTTTATATGCAGCAGGCCAGAGTGGTGGCCATTTCGGTGCTAACCTCGGCGTGGTTGAGCTGACGGTTGCGCTGCATTATTGCTTTAATACACCAAATGACCGTTTAGTTTGGGATGTGGGACATCAAGCATACCCACATAAAATCCTGACTGGACGTCGTGAACAAATTACCACTATCCGTTCAAAAAATGGTTTAGCAGCTTTCCCTGCCAGAGAAGAATCAGTTTTTGATACTTTCGGTGTGGGGCACTCATCAACAGCTATTTCTGCTGGCTTGGGCATGTCACTTGCACGTCGCTATCAAAATGACCCATGTGATGTGGTGTGTATTGTGGGTGATGGGGCTATGACTGCTGGCATGGCTTTTGAAGCAATGAACGACGCTGTTGCACATGATGCTGACTTGATTGTTGTACTCAATGACAATGACATGTCAATTTCTTGCAGTACGGGTGGCTTCGCTAAGCATTTAGCTGCAATTTGGGAAAAGGGTCATTTAGTTAATGTAGATGAACATGGTGAGGCTTACATTCAGCCACACCCAAAATGGACTTATAACTCTCGCTTACACCAATCAGCAACCGATGCAGCAGATAATTTATTTAAAGCAATTGGTTTTGATTATTTTGGTCCATTTGATGGGCATGATGTTACTCAATTAGCTCAAGTTTTTAACGCGCTCAAAAAACGTAAAGGACCGCGTTTAGTACACGTTTATACCAAGAAAGGAAAAGGATTTGCTCCTGCTGAAGCAGACCCGATCACTTACCATGCGATTGGTAAAATAAATGCCACTTCAGGTGGCAAAACTCCACCAAAGTATTCCGATGTATTTGGTGAGTGGTTGTGTGATGAAGCTGCTCAAGATGAACGTTTGCTTGCGATCACACCTGCGATGTGTGAAGGCTCAGGCATGGTTAAATTTGCCAAGCAATTTCCACAGCGTTTCTTTGATGTCGCCATTGCAGAGCAGCATGCTGTAACACTTGCGGCTGGTATGGCTTGCGAAGGGCTCAAACCTGTTGTTGCAATTTATTCAACATTTTTGCAACGCGGCTACGATCAGCTTATTCATGATGTTGCTTTACAAAACCTTGATGTAACTTTCGGAATCGACCGTGCAGGTTTGGTGGGTGAAGACGGGCCAACTCATGCTGGTGCTTATGACTATGCTTATATGCGTACTGTCCCGAATATGGTGATCATGGCGCCAAAAGACGAAAATGAATGTCGTCAAATGCTCCATACTGCTTATGTCTACAATGGCCCAGCCGCAGTACGTTATCCACGTGGTGCTGGTGTTGGTGTTGAAATTCAAAAAGAAATGACAATTCTTGAATTAGGTAAAGCTGAAATCGTTGCAGAAATTAATGCAAACAATGATGAGCAAATTACAATTCTAGCGTTTGGTAGCCGTGTGATGGTTGCTATAGAAGCTGGTGAGCAACTTGCACAAAAACATGATGTCGGTGTGCGTGTGGTAAACATGCGCTTTGTAAAACCGCTTGATGAACAAATCATTCGAGACTTGGCTGAGCATACTCATTTATTCGTAACAGTTGAAGAACATGCGATTATGGGTGGTGCAGGCAGTGCAGTGAATGAGTTTATGGCACAAGAACAAATTGTTAAACCTATCATTAACTTAGGTTTGCCAGACTCTTTCTTGCATCAGGCTTCACATAATCAAATGCTGCAAGATTGTGGTCTAGATACGAAAGGTATTTTGAACTCAATTGAGAGAGCTTGGCTTAAGCAAAATCAGGTCGTTTAAGCCTTTCACAAAAAATTTGAAACATTTTTTCCCATAAAGCGCATTCATTTGCTAAAATGTATGCGCTTTTATGCATTATTCTTTGTCAAAATCTTCAAATTTGTATTGTAGTGGGTGTTCAATGGAACCTATGGTGGTTATGGCTGCGCGTGCGGCTCAAACAGTTGGTCAAGAGCTTTTAAAAGCGCATCAAAATCGTCATAAACTCGATTTGCAAGTTGAAGAGAAAGGCATTGATGGCCCGGTAACACGTGTAGATCGTTATTTGGAACAATTAACGATTGATACATTACGTAAAAGTTATAAAAACCATAGCTTCTTAGGTGAAGAGTTTGGTATGCAAGAAGGCAAAGGCCACGATGCAGACTGGTGCTGGGTCATTGACCCGCTTGATGGAACGCAAAACTTTATTAATGGTTTCCCTCATTTCTGTATTTCTATTGCAGTTCAACATAAAGGCGTTACTCAGCACGGCGTAATTTATGACCCAGTGCGTGACGAATTGTTCTCTGCAAGTCGCGGTCGCGGTGCGGTTATGAACCAACGCCGTATTCGTGTAAATGTAAAAGATAGCTTAGAAAATACATTCTTGGCAGTAGGTCATCCTTACCGCGCTAAACGTGCTGGTGAGATCGTATCTTATGCAGAACAACATTTCGCATCATTATTAGCAGTGACTCAAGCGGGTGCTCAAATCCGTCGTGGTGGTTCAGCTGCTCTAGACTTGGCTTATGTTGCTGCTGGTCGTTTCGATGGTTTCTTTGAACTTGGTTTAAAACCATGGGACATCGCTGCTGGTGAGCTTATTATTAAAGAAGCGGGCGGTGTAGTTGTTGATGCTCGTGGTGGCAATGATTCACTTGAAAATGGTCAAGTGATCGCATGTTCACTTAAAATGTTAAAGCCATTAATGCAAACCGTTGTTCCTGCTTGGGACAAAGCTGCAAAATAATTTAGAAATAGTTTCTCTGTTAAGACCCTCTTTTTATAGAGGGTTTTAACTTTTTAATGATCGGTAAAATACAAATAATAATAGAAATAACGAGAAAGTTGATTAAAACACATGACTTTTAAATTCTTTCTGCTATAATCCGCCCACGCACTTAAATTTCCGTTCATTACCTGAACATTCTGTTCTATTCATTGTAAGCGCACGCTGTCCATAGAGAGGACCATTTCTTGCGCCCCGATCGCTCAGCGATTCTTCAGGTTCGGCCGTAATCAAGCGTGCGTTTAATCCACATCGTCGTTACTCGGATTGCCGCTGAATAATAAGGTTCAGCTAATTTTGCTTTGCCGCTTTGTGCCGATGTCTATTTTGTACTTATTAAAAATGGAGCACCCATTAGGGTGAAACTCTCTATGAGCAAAACTTTTGCCGAATTTTCTTTGCATGAAACCTTACAACAAGCGCTTGAAGGTTTAGGTTTTACTACCCCGACTCCTGTGCAAGAACAATCTATTCCTGCAGCTTTAGAAGGTAAAGACCTTTTAGTTTCTAGCCAGACTGGTTCTGGTAAAACTGCAGCTTTCTTATTGCCGACATTAAATAACTTGGCTGGTCAAGAAACTTTCGTTCCGTTCAAAGAACGCATGAAAGCAGTAACTCAACCAAATATTTTGGTTATTTCTCCTACTCGTGAATTAGCACAACAAGTAAGCCAAGATGCAATTGCATTTGTACGTCACATGAAAGGTGTTCGTATTGCTGCAATTATGGGTGGTATGCCATTTGCTAAACAAATTCAACAGTTAAAAGGCGCGCAAGTTGTTGTTGCAACACCGGGTCGTTTACTTGACTTGGTAAACCGTCGTCAAATTAAATTAGACCAAGTAGATGCTTTAATTGTTGATGAAGCGGACCGTATGCTTGACCTAGGCTTCTCTGAAGACTTAGAAGCAATTAGCGAATTAGCGGCTAACCGTAAACAAACATTAATGTTCTCTGCAACATTTGCTGATCGTATTATTCGTCTTGCAGCATGCATGATGAAAGATCCAATGCGTATCGCAATTGAAACTGGTCATTCAACCAATACAGATATTACGCAAACATTGCATTGGACTGATGGCTTTGAGCACAAGAAAAAATTACTTACTCATTGGTTAAGTGATGAAAACTTAGATCAAGCTGTGGTTTTTGCAAGCACTCAAGAAGACACTGATATGTTGGCTGAAGAACTTGCAGAAGCAGGTCATTCAGTTGTTGCACTTCACGGTGCGATGCCACAAACAGTTCGTAACCGTCGTTTACGTAGTATCCGTGAAGGTCGTGCGAAGATCTTAGTTGCAACTGACGTTGCTGCTCGTGGTCTTGACGTACCGACTATTTCTCACGTAATTAACTTTGGTCTTCCGATGAAGCACGAAGACTACGTACACCGTATTGGTCGTACAGGTCGTGCTGGTCGTACAGGTCAAGCGATTACTTTAGCGACTTATCGTGAACGCGGTAAGATTCGTGCACTTGAAGAATATTTAGAAGCTCGTTTAAGCGTTTCTGAAATTGAAGGCTTAGAGCCATCTCCACCTCCTGCTCGTTCAGGTCGTGATGGTGGTGGTCGTGGTCGTGGCGGCAACGGTGGTGGCCGTGATGGTCGTCGTGGTGGCGGTTTTGGCGGTGGTCGTCGTTTCGAAGGCGAAAGCAACTTCAAACGTCGTGAAGGTGGTCGTGATGACCGTCCACGTCGTAGCTTTGATGACAAGCCACGTGGTGATCGTCCATTTGGTGGTGAAGATCGTCCGCGTCGTGAGTTCAATTCAGATCGTCCACGCCGTGAAGGTGGTTTTGAAGACCGTCCACGTCGCGAGTTCAATTCTGATCGCCCACGTCGTGAAGGTGTTTTCAATGATAAACCGCGTTTTGACTCGAATGATGATAACCGTGGTAACCGTGTAGACTATAAACCACGTCGTGAAAGCGGTTTTGGTGATCGTCCAAAACGTAGCTTCGGTGGTGAAGATCGTCCACGTCGTAGTTTTGATGACAAGCCACGTGGTGAGCGTCCGTCATTTGGTGGCGAAGATCGTCCACGTCGTGAGTTCAACTCAGATCGTCCACGTCGCGAAGGTGGTTTTAATGATAAGCCACGTCGTAGCTTTGATGACAAACCTCGTGGTGAACGTCCATCGTTTGGTGGTGAAGATCGTCCAAAACGTAGCTTCGGTGGCGAAGATCGTCCACGTCGTAGTTTTGATGACAAACCACGTCGTAAATTCGACCGTTAATCTTTAAAAAGATTTAAAAAAAGGCCAGTTAACAAACTGGCCTTTTTTATTTGTCAGTTTTGCTATAAAATAATAAATTGTGAAGCAGTTCAAATTTAATTGTAATAATGCGTAAAAGTAATCGAAAAATGGCATCTTTGACATGGTTGAGTAAATTATTACTTCAACATGGTTTGCCATATCTTTTTATTGTACTCGCTTTGTGCAATGGGATTTACTTTGCCTATGCTTTGTTAACAGGCCATTTTGTAGATCAGTTCCAAGTGCTCAATCAGTAAATTCCCTTCAAAAACTAACCTATATTTATACGTTTAGTTGTCTTTGCTTTTGTCAAAATTACAACAAGATTCCCAAAATTCAGTGTTATAGTATGCGGGCATAAAAGTGCAGGAATGATTGCCATTATGAATAATAAAACTCCTCTCTCGACTCAGTCACTCATTGAAGTGAAAAATTTGAGTTTTAATCGAGGGGAACGCGTCATTTATGACAATATTAGTTTAAATATACGTCGCGGTCAGATTACGGCCATTATGGGACCATCTGGTACAGGTAAAACGACTTTATTGCGTTTGATTGGTGGACAACTTGTTCCTGATCAGGGTGAAGTTTTGCTTGATGGTAAAGATATTGCTCAAATGTCGCGTCAGGAATTGTTCGCCGCTCGTGCGCGTATGGGAATGCTCTTCCAAAGTGGCGCTTTATTTACCGATATGTCGGTTTATGAAAATGTCGCTTTTCCAATCCGTGCACATACCAAGCTTTCTGAAAATTTGATTGCTGAACTGGTTGCTTTAAAGCTTGAGTCTGTTGGCCTGCGAGGAACAGAACAGCTTATGCCTACAGAGTTATCAGGTGGTATGAATCGACGAGTTGCTTTGGCTCGTGCAATCGCGCTTGATCCAGATTTAATTATGTATGACGAACCATTTGCTGGGCAAGACCCCATTGTAAAAGGTGTTTTAACTCGTCTTATTCGTTCGTTGCGTGAAGCTTTGGATTTAACCACCATTATTGTTTCGCATGATGTTTCCGAAACCTTATCTATTGCCGATTACATTTATGTTGTAGCGGAAGGAAAGATTCAAGGGGAAGGAACACCGGAAGAATTGCAAAAATATGCTTCTCCTTTTGTAAAACAGTTCTTAACCGGTTCGGCAGAAGGTCCGGTTGAGTACCAGTTTAGCCACCAAGCTTATTTAGATAACGAGGTTCGTCCATGAATACGATTGCCTGGTTAGGTAGACTCGTTATTGAGCGGATTCGAGGGATTGGTGTTGCGGCACTGATGCTCTTACAGATTATTTTTTCATTACCTTCATCTGGTGGTTTTGGGCGTTTCGTCTATCAAATGCATCGTGTAGGGGTAATGTCTTTACTTATTATTACGGTATCAGGTTTATTTATTGGTCTGGTACTCGGACTGCAAGGCTACTCAATATTGGTCAATGTGGGTAGTGAATCAATGCTAGGCACTATGGTGTCTTTAACCTTGCTGCGTGAGCTTGCACCAGTTGTTGCTGCTTTACTCTTCGCTGGGCGCGCAGGTTCTGCATTAACTGCTGAAATTGGTTCAATGAAACAAAGTGAGCAGCTTGCCAGTATGGAAATGATTGGTGTTGATCCTTTAAAGCAAATCGTATCACCACGTCTTTGGGCTGGCATAGTCAGTTTGCCAATGTTAACTGTTATCTTTGCCGCGATTGGTATTGTTGGCGGCAAAATGGTTGGCGTTGATTTTCTTGGCGTTGATGAAGGCTCCTTCTGGAGTGGTATGCAAAATAATGTTCAATTTGGCCATGATGTTGTAAATGGCATCATTAAGAGCATTGTATTTGCTTTACTTTGTACATGGATTGCAGTTTTCCAAGGGTATGCGTGTGATCCAACACCTGAAGGCATTGCGACAGCGATGACCCGTACGGTTGTATATTCTTCATTATGTGTTTTAGGTTTTGATTTCGTGTTGACTGCGGTCATGTTCGGAGGGATTTAATGAAATCACGTACTAGTGAGCTGGCCGTAGGTATTTTTGTCATTATCTTCGGTATTGCTTTGTTTTTTTTAGCGATGAAAGTAAGTGGTTTAGTTGGTACAAACTTGAGCGATGGCTACACGATGAAAGCTCAGTTTGACAACGTTAACGGACTTAAGCCTCGTGCTAAAGTAACGATGAGCGGTGTAACAATTGGTCGTGTTGATTCAATTACACTTGATCCGGTTACACGTTTAGCTACTGTGACTTTTGACCTTGATGGAAAACTGACAAGTTTTAATGCTCAGCAGTTAAAAGAAGTTCAAAAAAATGCTTTAGACGAATTGCGTTATAGTTCTGATTATACGCAAGCGACGCCAGCGCAACAAAAAACAATGGAACAGCAACTGATCAGTAACATGTCATCCATCACCAGTATTGATGAAGATGCTTATATAATGGTTGCAACCAATGGTTTGTTGGGTGAGAAATATTTAAAAATCGTACCAGGTGGTGGTCTTAACTACCTTAAACGTGGTGATACGATTTCTAACACCCAAGGAACGATGGATTTAGAAGATTTAATTAGTAAATTTATTACTGGTGGTGGCGCAGGTAAAGTTGCCGCTGGTTCATCATCCTCAGCAGAAGAAAAAGCTCCTGCAAGTACTGACAGCAGCGCACAGCCGTCATTTGTTGAGTAAGAGATTATTTGAAGGAGTGGTTCCAGGTGAATAAGTTGTTTAAACAAACCCTGACAGCAAGTATTTTGTCTACTATGATTGCTGGTACAGCTTTTGCTGCACCTTCAGAAGCACCACCTGATTTTATTAAGCGTGTTGCTGATGGTTTGATTGCTCGTTTAAAAACAGATCATGCCAAGTTGCAAAACAACCCTGCTTTAGTTAAAACAATCATACGTCAGAACTTAGATCCGTATGTTGATTCACAATCGTTCACACGTATTGTGATGGGTACTTATGCGACTAATCAGTATAGTACAGCTGCACAACGTGCTCAGTTTGAAACAAACTTCCGTAATACTTTAATTGAGAATTACGGTAGTGCATTTGCTAAGTATACAAACCAAACTTACACCATGCGTCCTTATAAAGAGACAGCAGGCAAAAGCCCTGTTGTGACTTTAGACTTTAACCATAATGGCGACAAAATTCCTGTGTCGTTCCAGTTGGCTGACAAAGGTTCGCAGTGGAAAATCCGTAACATCAATGTTTCTGGTATTGATTTAGGATTACAGTTCCGCAACCAGTTTGCTGCAACTGTGAAACGTAATGGTGGCGATTTAAATAAAGCAATTGCTACGTTCAAACCTGATGCAGATGCTGCTGTTAATCAGAACAAACAAAAATAAGTGGGTGAAGAGTGGTTCAGTATCTTAACCAAGAGTTAGTTGTTTCAGGTAAAATCGATTTTGAAAATGCTGAACAACAATACCAAGCTGGATTGGCAATTATTAAAAAGCAGACAAGCTTTCCTCTAATTGTTGATTTAAAACAGCTTGAGCATGGTAATACGTTGGCATTGGCGGTGTTAGTCCAATGGCTACGTCAGACTCCGCAGAAGGCTGGCTTACATTTTAAAAATGTTCCAGAGAAGATGCTGAAAATCATTCAAGCTTGCCATTTGCAAGAAGACCTACATTTGGTCTAGTCATGCAAAAATAAAAAAAGCACCTAAATTTAGGTGCTTTTTTTATAAAAATTAATAGGGGGAAGTGCAGGCTTTAAATCCATTTCTTCCAGCGGAAGTAAATGATAGGGCCAATAAAAAAGCCGACAATAATTAATAGCACTGCGATAAAACTACTTTTACCATGAGCAAAAGGCAATACTTCAGTGTTCATACCATAGATACTCGCGATCAGCATTGGTGGCGCTAACATACTTGGTAAAATCGAGAATCGACGAATCGTATCGTTCTGCTCAGTGTTAATAAACCCAGACGTTGTATCAAGCAAGAATCGTACTTTTTGGAATAAGAACGCATCATGTTCTACAAGCGAGCGGACATCTTCACTGAGCTCTCGAATATCAGCATCGTAGATGTGACTGCCTAAAGCACGTGGACGAGATAAAAATGTTAAGACACGTCGTAAATCAATTAAACAAAGTTGTGCTTTTCCAAGCATGTCTTCTTGTTGCGCCAAGCGGGTAATCATGTCATCAAGGTCTAAAATTTTCTCACGTTGATGGTTGTTAAGAACCTCAGTGGAGTATTTTTCTAGATCCTTGTGGATATCTTCTAAGATATCCGCAAGCTCATCTAGCTTTGCTTCAAGCAGACCTAATAAAATCCAAGTTGGATCTTTATAATCCATTTCATAGTCGTTACGGCGAGCTCGGGCACGAAATGCACGAAACGCAACGAGCTTTTCACCGCGTAACGTAAATAAGCGATCTTTGTGTAAAATGAATGCTACGGTTTGTACCATGGCAAGCATATGTGATGACTCTTCAGCATCCCCATCGACCTGATAATTTTTATTTTTCGTTAAAAAATAGGTGCTGATATGCAAAATACCGTCATCATCGCGGTAGAATCGAGCAGAAGAAGAAATGTCTTCTAGGGACTTTAGTGTAGGTAAGTTCTGATCGTAGGCATCTAAGACCCATTGTTGTTCTTCTTGAGAGGGTGCAATTAGATCAAGCCATACTAATTCGGGATGTAGATCAAATCCACCGTTGATGGTGGCATCTTCCAGACTTCCGCGTTCTGTGGCATAAAAGGCTTCAAGCATGTGTCTTTTTTCCTCACGCAGTCTGATGGAAATTGATGGGTGTATTTTAGACAAGGATTTGCCGAAAAACACTTGCCAATACACTATTTTGCAAAAAAAAACTCTGTCGATAGTCTAGTTTGTCAGCATGACAGTTCAATAAAACGGTTTTTATACTATGAATTCAATTTGCATTTTCTGTGGTTCATCTTTAGGTTCAGACCCAATCTTTCAACAAATTGCTCAATTAACCGGTCAAACTATTGCCAAGCAAGGTAAAACTCTCGTTTATGGCGGTGGTCGTTCAGGTTTAATGGGCGTTGTCGCTGATAGTGCTTTGCAAGCCGGTGGGCAGGTCATTGGCGTCATTCCTCGTGCTTTAGTCGATCGCGAGTTAGCTCATCCCGGACTGACAAAGTTATATGTCGTCGAGAATATGCATGAGCGTAAGACCAAAATGGCAGATCTGTCGGACGGTTTTATTGCGTTACCAGGTGGGGCAGGTACATTGGAAGAAATCTTTGAACAATGGACATGGGCACAATTAGGTATTCATCAAAAGCCGTGTGCTTTTCTAAATGTAGCGGGCTTTTATGAAGATTTGCTTAAAATGGTTCAAGGAACTGTAGATAAAGGTTTTAGTCAGGCACGGTTCGCTGATAAATTGATCGCTTCGGATAAAATTGAGGATATTCTTCAACAATTTGAACAATATCAACCACCAGCTCCAAAATGGGCTAATGCAGATGTTCAACCATAAACGAGGTTAAATCGGTGAAAATAATTACGGTCGCCGCTGCGGTGATCTTAAATGAGCACAATGAATTATTACTGGTTAGAAAGCGTGATACACAAGCTTTTATGCAAGTAGGCGGTAAGCTGGAGCCGAATGAGGCTCCAGAAACAGCCATACAACGTGAAATCTTGGAAGAAGTTGGCAGCCCGTGTGTAATACAACAGTTTATAGGGCGTTTTGAGACAGCAGCTGCTAATGAGCCAGATCATACGCTGATTAGCCATTTATATTTGGTTCGATTAAAACAGTCTCCACAAATTGCAGCCGAAATTGCTGAAATGAAGTGGATAAAATTTAATGATTCCGAAACCAAACTTGCGCCATTAACCAAAGAAATAGTAATTCCATGGTGTGAGCAAAACTTATCTGCAATTTAATAATTTTAATATGATGTAGATGAGGCAGCAGCTAGGCAGCTTGCATAAATAGATGTGCACCCTAGCTGTTTTAGCACCAGACTTAAAGCGGAAATTGAACTTCCTGTTGTGATCACATCATCAATAATCAGCACACGACGGTAGCGCCGTTTTTCTTGAGTTATCGGAACAAATTGCTGTTCAATATTTTCAAATCTTTCGAGTCGAGATAATCCTTTTTGTGAACGCTCATTGAGGCGTTGGACAGGCTGCCAAACGGGTATTTTTAATTGTTTACTTAGAAGCTTGGCAAGTAATAATGATTGATTAAAACCCCGCTCCGTTAAACGCTCTTTAGAAATAGGCATGGGTACTATGGCCTGTACCTTAGGAAATTTTATTTGCTGTAAAATTTCAGCAAGTAAGGTTTGGTAATGTAATTTTTGTTCATATTTAAACTGCTGAATTATGCGGTTAATTGGATAGGCATAATGACAGGCCACAAGAACAGATAGATCATTACGCTGAACTGTCTGCTTAAGCCATGGTAGTTGTTCCCAACATTCTTTACAAAGAGAGTGCTTACCCCGCGTTCCTATTTCACATAACAGGCAAGGGGACAATAACTGAAAAAGATATTGAGGATTGAACAACTTAAACATAAGCGTATCGGGGTGCTTCAGGTAGCCAGCGTTTCAAGAGGGCATCAGCTTGTTGTGGATAGTCTTTTAGAACCTGTTGTGCAACATAATGCGCTTGACTCAGTAAATGGTCATCTCGTTCTAATCGCGCGACTCTAAAGCCCATATCACCTGTTTGTTTTGTTCCTAATAGTTCACCAGGACCTCTCAGCTCAAGGTCTTTTTCTGCAATCACAAAGCCGTCGTTACTTTCTCTTAAAATCGAAAGTCTTTCTTGCCCATTTTGTGAAAGTGGTGGTTTATAAAGAAGAACACAAAAACTAGCCTTTGCACCTCGTCCTACACGGCCACGTAATTGGTGTAGTTGTGAAAGGCCTAAACGCTCAGCATTTTCAATAACCATAATTGAAGCATTTGGTACATCGACCCCAACCTCAATGACAGTTGTGGCAATCAAGAGTTGTAGTTCGTTATTTTTAAATGCTTGCATGACAGATTGCTTTTCATCAGCTTTCATTTTGCCATGAACCAAACCGATATTAAGTTCAGGAAAGCGCTCTTTCATTTCTTGATAGGTAGCTTCCGCGGCTTGAGCATCTAAAGTTTCGGACTGTTCAACCAGAGTACATACCCAGTAGGCTTGTTTACCTTCTCGGCAGTTTGTAGCAATTCGATTTAGCACTTCTTCACGACGATCTAGCGGAATAGTCACTGTTTGAATTGGTGTACGACCTGGTGGTAATTCATCAATAATTGAGGTGTCTAAATCGCCATAAGCGCTCATCGCTAATGTTCTAGGAATTGGCGTTGCAGTCATGACCAATTGATGTGGAGTTAGTTGTTCAGCGCCTTTATTACGTAAGGCTAACCGTTGATCTACCCCAAAGCGATGTTGCTCATCAATAATAACAAGACCTAACTTTGCAAACCCAACATTATCTTGAAATAAGGCATGAGTACCTACAATCAGTTCGGCATGACCTTCTTTAATTTGTTGTTCAGCTTGTGCTCGCGCTTTACCTTTTTGTTTGCCAGATAACCAAGCGACCGTAATGCCCAAGGGTTCAAACCAACGTTTAAAATTTAAATAATGCTGCTCTGCCAAAATTTCGGTAGGTGCCATTAATGCAACTTGCCAATCGGCCTCTAATGCATGGCATGCTGCAACTGCCGCAACTAGAGTTTTCCCTGCACCTACGTCACCTTGTACTAAACGTAGCATAGGCTGGTGTTGTTTTAAGTCGCTTAAAATTTCTTTGGATACACGCTTTTGTGCATTGGTCATTTGAAAAGGTAAGGCTTCTAACAGTTTTTTTGCCAGTACCTTACTACTTGGGAAAGCGGGCGAGGCAATTTGACGGATATAAGCCCGTCGTGTGAGAAGGCTAATTTGGTGTGCGACCAGTTCTTCAAAAATAAGACGCTGCTGTGCAGGGTGAGATCCTTCGGCCAATTGGAGCATATTGGCATCGACAGGTGGCTCATGAATGTAATGTAAAGCTTCTTTGAGCGCGTATCCATTTGTATATTGTTTAGGAAACAGCTCAGGTAGAGCATCACTATGATGCTTCAACGCCTGTTTAACATATTCGCGTAATTTAGGTTGTGTTAATCCATCAGTGCTCGGGTAAATTGCTGTAAGCTGCGTTTTTGGCAGTGGTGTATGTTCATTAATGAGCTGAATTTCTGGATGATAAAGCTCAAGTCCTCGTGCACCTACGCGAACTTCACCAAAAATACGTAAACGGTTACCAGGTTTTATTTTATCAGTTAAGTTTTTATAAATATGATAAAAACGTAAAGTCACCTTACCAAATTCATCTTGTATTAATGCAGCCATAGATTTACGTTTACCTGGAGGGAAATCAACAGATTTGACTTCACCCTCGAGTAAATAACTACGACCAACCACCAACTGATTCATAGGAATAATGGTACTGCGATCTTCATAATCACGGGGCAGATGAAACAGTAAATCATCTGTGGTAAAAATATTTAGTTTTTCGAGTAGGGCTGCTGAAGCCGATCCAACGCCTTGTAACTGATGGACTGAAGTCATGTCCCCTCAACGAGTTCTCTATGCATATATTATTTATCGGTTATGGTAAAACATCTCAGCGTGTTGCTAAACAACTATTTGAGACAGGACATCAAATTACCACAATTAGCCGTAGTGAAAAAACAGATCCTTACGGGACACACCTCATACAGGATATTTTTACGCTCGATTTAAGTGAAATTGCGCCTGTAGATGTAGTTTATATTTTGCTTTCTCCAGACGATAGTACAGTTCAAGGTTATCATCATACTTACGTGGATAGTATTGAGCCTATTCGACAGGCTTTAAAATCACATCCAGTCAAAAGATTAATTGTGGTGTCATCTACGCGGGTATATGGTGAAAATTCTGGTGAAACGATTGATGATGATAGTCAGATTCACCCGAATGATGCTCAAGGCCATATTCTTCATAATATGGAATTGCTATGGCAGAAATACTTTCCAGCTCAATGTGTGATTGTACGTCCCACAGGAATTTATGGTGCCTCGGTTGATCGATTAAAACGGATGGCTGAAAACACACAAACCTATCCAAATATTCACTATAGTAATCGTATTCATATTGATGACTTGGCAAGATTTTTAGCATTTTTAGCCGATTATGAAAAACCGCATAAGAGTTATCTTGTTGCCAATAATGCCCCTGTACCGTTACATGAAGTCATCCTTTGGTTTCAGAGCCAGTTAGACTTACCGCTACTTACCTTAGATTCAGCTCATGTTTCAGGTAAAAAAATATATGCGAAACACTTATTTGAAACAGGTTTTCAGCTTGAACACCCAATTTGCTTTAATGACTATTTATTATGTTTAAATGCTCATGGTACAAATCAAAATTTAGACTAAACTTTAAATAACAATAGAAATACCTGAAGAGGCAAATAAATTGCCGATAAAGATAAAAATGTTGAAAGTGAAGAAATTTTGTTTAGCACTTATTTTGAGTGCAACGTCTGTTGCGAGTTGGGCAGAGGATCAGTTGTGGTGTACATATGATCCTATGGGCACCCAAGGGGATATAACGCGTCGTTTAAATGACATCCGATTATATGCTCAGCAATATAATGTCAAATTCAAAGTTGTCAGCTATCAAAAAGAGCAGCAAGCCATTCAAGCTTTTGACGATGGTAAATGTTCAGGTTTAGCAGCTAGTAACTTTAATACGTATCAATACAATCATTTTATGGGAAGTAGCTCTGGGATTGGCCTTATACCTAATAACAGGACTGCCCGAAATTTATTGCAGCTTTTAAATCACCCGACAATTGAGAAAAAACTCATTAATCAAGACTATGAAGTAGTTGGTATGATTCCCGTAGGAACTGCCTATATGGTCATGAAAAACAAAAAAATATCGAAAGTGGCACAGCTTAGAGGTCAACGAGTCGGTGTATTAGCCAATAATCCGCCACAGCAGGCGTTGGTGAGAAGTGTAGGTGCTCAGCCAGTCTATGTTGATTTATCCAATGCGATCACTCAGTTCCAGCAAAACAAAATCGATATTATGCCTGCACCGATTTATGGGCTTTTACCATATAACTTACAGAAAGATTTTGGGCCAGACACTCAGGTGATTAACTTTCCATTGGCTTATTTTGGGGTAAATCTAATTATTAAGCCTAAATCGTATCCTGCCAATTTTGGCCGAAAAATTCGTTCTTGGTTTGTGCAAAATAGCCAATTATTAACGAATCGAGCGATACAGTGGGAAAACCATTTACCTGCCTATTATTGGGTAGATGTTTCTTTTTACGAAAAGCAGAGCTACGACATTATGGTAGCCAAAATACGCAATCAATATGTGCGTTCTGGATATTACGATGCTTACTTTGTTGAATTAATGAAGCGCTTACGCTGTATTGATGATCCACGTTACTTCGAGTGTTCAATGCCTCGATAAAATAAAAGGCAACTTAAGTTGCCTTTTATTTTGAGTCAAACTTTAAGATTTTTTACGTTTTAAACGACGTTTCGCTTGTTGAGAGGCCATTGCTTCAAGTGCTTCTTTTAGTTCTTCATCAGTAAAGGTCGTGATGTGCTGCAACATCTGCAATGTTACTTCATCAAGTACTAACTGTGCGCCTGCTGCCATTTGACGGAAATTATCGTCAAACTCAATCTGGCCTTGATCATTAGTACGGATGTAATTTTGCTGAGTTAAAACTTTAATAAAGCTTTGGAACAATGCTTTGTCAAAGAACTCTGGAGAATTAAACTCGTAAAGAACAGACAAGCGTTGTCCTAACAAATGACTTAACTCTTCAACTTGTTTTGCTGAAATATTGCCTGAACCACGCTGAGTAATTAAAGCTAAAGTCATGTAATAGCGTTCTAGACTTTGCTTAACAGGTGTTGCCAATACAACAAGTTGATTGTGCTCTTCAGTGTTTGGTGCAGAGCTAATCAAGTTACCTTCTTCATCTTGATGAATAAGGTTTGATTGAACCAATGCATCTGCATATTGTTCAATCTGTTCTTTAAGCTCACTGCTTTGCCACTTAAGGAATAGTTCAGCTTTTAAGAATGGATAAAGGGTATAGATGACATTACTTAAATCAGCACGACTGATTTTACCGTTATGCTCAACAAGCGATGCAACCAATGAAGGTAAAACGAAAGCATGCAAAATGTTATTACGGAAGTATGTAAGCAGAACTGCTTGGTTATCTTCAATCGCAATAATATCGCCCAGTGCATGCTGTACACGCTTAATTAATTTTAGCTTTAAGCCGTAAGCAATAATTTCCTTGCCAGATAGTGGTGTTACTTCTGTACGCTGATCGTATGGGAAATTCGATGCTAAATTGCGGTAAGCTTCAAGCTGCTTAATACAGATTTCTTCATCAAGAGTATGCTTTGGAGTAGCAAGCAAAATAATTGAGAGTAAAGAAACCGGGTTAATGACTACCGCACGGTTAATATTTTCTAAAATTGCATGTGCAGAGCTATTTACAGCATCTGAAACGGCTTGAGGAATTGGGTCATCGTTTTTCTCGATATAGACATTTTCTGCATTATGCTGTTTAAGCAAATCATCAAGAAAAACGGGTTCACCAAAGTTAACGTGTACCTTACCGAAAATGCGTTCAATTTTTCGTAATGTTTTAACAATACCAAAAATAGATTCAGCTTCTTTTGGCTTACCTTGCATTTCGCCAACGTAAGTCGAACCTTCCATCAAGCGTTCATAACCAATATAAGTTGGTACAAATACAATTGGCTTTGTACGGCCACGTAAATGACTATGAACCGTCATGGCAAGCATACCGGTTTTCGGTGGTAATAAACGACCTGTACGCGAACGACCACCCTCAATAAAGTATTCAAGTGGCGTATTACGAGAAAGAATGCTGTATAAATATTCTTTAAATACAGTTGTATAAAGACCATTGCCACGGAAAGAGCGGCGAATAAAGAAAGCACCACCACCACGTAAAAGCTGACCCACGAAAGGCAAGTTCAGGTTATCACCAGCAGCAATATACGGAACCATTAGGCCTCGTCTATAAATCACATAAGACAATAATAGGTAGTCAATATGGCTGCGATGACACGGTGTATAAACAATTTCGTAATCTTTCGCGAGTTCACGAACCGTACTAAAGTTGTGAACCTCTACGCCGTCATAAAGCTGAGTCCATAGGCGTGTTAATGCTAAATCTGCAAAGCGGACTGCTGAGTGTGAATAGTCAGATACGATTTCATTGACATAACCAATCGCACGACGTTCTGCTTCAAGCATGCTAATTTTGCCGCGAATACTCTCACGTCGAATAGCCTCTTGCACGTCACGAGACTTTACAACTGACTGCATGACATTACGGCGATCTGATAAGTCAGGGCCTAAAACCACTTCACGTTGACGGTCAAGGTAGTCATTTAAAGTGCTAACAATATAAGTCGCTGGTGAAAGATTTGGATAATGTTGTTGAGCATATTCAACAAGATCACGTAAAGACTGCGGTTCATGGAACTCCAAATAAGATTGGCGACCATGTAAACCGATATTTACAAGCTGCTTAACTGTACTTGGTGTTGCCCATGTATCTGAGAACAAGAGCTTGAACCAAGAATCTTCTTTATCTGGCGAACGGCCCCATAAAACGGTTACTGGAACCAGTTCTATGTCGAGCTCAGGGTTTGCCTGTAAAACTTCAATCAGTTTAATTAAGCGCGGTGGAAAAGCATGAGGTGGGGGATTTAATAGGTTATTTTCATCATTATGCTGTAAAAATAAAACTGATGCTTTTTCCTGATGAGAACCGATCACTAACGGATCTAATGCTGGCTTTAAATTTAAACGGCGAGTTTCCCCATCTACCACCAAAGCATTGCTGCGAGAATGGTTTTGTAAGACATAGCACACCACTTTTTGGCGCTCAGTCTTTGCTTCAGTTTCTGTTGTTTCTGATACTGGTTCAGTAGGAACTTCCCCAAGAACATGTGGTGTTACCACGAGGTCAAGTAGCTTACTCGAAAGCCGACGATACATTTGACCAAACCCACTCTTGGACATAAGAACTCCTACTTCTTAAAGACAAATCCCGGCACCAAATGCAGAGGGTAATTATTTTGAGGCATTTATTAAAAAAAACAATATGCTACTTTCTTATAAATTATAATGCTTTTGGCATTTTTTATCGTTAAAAATCGTATTTTTAGCTGTTTTAAGGGCAATGTTCGTCAGAAGTTGACTGATTGTTCCATGTACAAATAGTTTTTTATGGCACAATAGATTCTACAGATCTGTCCTTTAATACCAATTTTGCCTGCAATATGAAGGTATCTCTCATGAATGCGTTAACCCAAGAACTGGTTGAGCTGCTCACTTTAGAAAAGCTTGAAGAAAATATTTACCGTGGAATTAGCCGTAATTTGGTCGGTAAACGTGTTTTTGGAGGTCAGGTTTTAGGTCAGGCTTTACGTGCTGCCTCTTATACAACCGACCGTCCTGCGCATTCTATGCATGCTTACTTTTTATATGGTGGCGACATTAATGCTCCAATCATCTATGAAGTAGATCGTTTGCGTGATGGGAAAAGCTTTGTTAGCCGTCAAGTTCGGGCAATCCAGCATGGTCGAGTTATTTTCTCGGCAATGGTGTCTTTCGCGAACCCTGAAGAAGGCTTGAACTACCAACATTCAGAACCAGAATACCCAGCTCCTGAGACGTTAAAGTCAGAAAGTGAACTGAAAGAAGGTATTCTTAATTTTGTTCCAGAGAATGTCCGTGCAAGTTTCATGCGTGAGCGTCATGTTGAAATTCGTCCGATTGATCCAGTCAATCCATTTCAGCCTCAGCCAGAAGCACCGTTTAATGCGCACTATATTCGTACTCATGACCGTATTCCAAAACAGCTAGATGACATTGCTTTACATCAAGCAATTGTGGCGTTCTATTCAGATTTTACTTTAATGACTACGGCTTTAAGACCACATGGTTTAAGCTATATTTCTCCAAGTTTGCAGTGTGCCAGTATTGATCATGCCATTTATTTCCATCGCCCACTTCGTGCTGATGAATGGATGCTTTATGACATGGAAGCCACAGTGAGCGCAGCTTCTCGCGGTTTAAACTTTGGCCGTATGTGGCAAAATGGACAGCTCGTTTGTAGTACGGTGCAAGAGGGTTTGATCCGTTTGCGGGAAATTGAAACTCAATAATTAATAATGAGCCATCTAAAAAGATGGCTTTTTTATTTTTAATTCAAAGCATGTGACAAAAAATTGCTCGAATGAAAATCAAGCTCATGTCATATTTGCAAAAGTATTGCCTACTGAAAAAAATAATGTTGATATGAACTTAAATACACAAATTCTGATTGCCGCGATTTTAGGTTTAGCCTTTGGCTTCCTACTCACCATGTATCCTGATACTGCTTTTGTAAAGCATAGTTTATATGGCTTGGGTATATTGAGTAGTGTTTTTATTGGGCTACTCAAAATGTTGTTAGTGCCATTAATTTTTAGCTCGATTGTAGTTGGAGTTTCAAATTTACAGGCAGGCGGGCAGCTAGGTCCAGTTTGGAAAATCACTTTTTTATGTTTTATCACCACCACCACATTGGCTTTAATTTTGGGTATTGGCTGTGCTCATTTATTTGAGGTGGGCCGAGGCGTGGATATTTCAATTTTTCAGGCATCAATGCAAAGCTATCAAGCACCAGATAGTTTAAACCCAGCAACTTTCTTTACTAACTTTATTCAAAATACTTTAATTAATCCCTTTAAAGCATTTAGCGACGGCAATGTTTTAGCTGTTGTGGTATTTGCACTATTTGTCGGTTTTGCACTGGTTCAAGGTGGTGAGCGCTTTAAGAGTATTCGTTTATTGAGTCATCAGTTTTTTGAAATGATGATGATGCTGGTTGGATGGGTCATGAAACTGGCACCATTAGGAATTTTTGCATTACTTGCTAAATTAATGGCGACAGAAGATATTTCAGTATTAAGTCGCTTGGCAGAGTTTGCTGTTGTGGTAACTGGAACCACTATTTTTCATGGTGCTGTTGTTTTGCCATTACTGCTTTGGATTGTTGGTCGTATGAGCCCTTGGACTTTTTTCAAAGGTACACGTACAGCCTTAATTACTGCATTTGCAACAAGTTCTAGTTCGGCAACGATGCCACTGAGTATGAAATGTACGCAGGAAAATTTAGGTGTTCGTCCTCAAACAGCAGGCTTTGTTATTCCACTAGGTTCGCAGCTTAACATGGATGGTACAGCTTTATATGAAGCTGCCGCTGCGCTCTTTGTTGCAAATTTAGTTGGACTAGACTTAAACCTAACCCAGCAAATTGTTGTGTGTTTAACTGCGATGATTGCATCACTTGGAGCACCAGGGATTCCGAGTGCAGGTATGGTCACCATGATTATGGTATTGCAGTCTGTGGGTCTACCAGCTGAAGCAATTGCTATTTTACTTCCAATCGACCGGTTGCTCGATACAGTAAGAACGGTGGTAAATGTACAGGGCGATATGATGATTAGTGTGGTTGTAGATCGATATACCAAAGAGAAAGATATCAGTATCTGATCACTCAATAAAAAAGCAGGATTTATATCCTGCTTTTTTATTTTTAAGCGGCTTGTAGCTCGGCTCTTTTTGCCGCTGGAGATTGAGATAAATAACTTACCGCATCTTCAGTGCTACCTTCTTTAACTGGATCATACCAAGGCATGAGGTAATCAATTTGCTGAGCAATAAGCCAAAATGGATTTGGTAATACCTGATTATCCTTACGGCTAATTTTATACCACTCTACAGCAACCCAAACTGGAAAAAGTTTAGATTTGGCTGCATCGGCAAAGCGAGGATCTTGTTTCATGATATGTGCTGCGCCATCTACCCACAATCCCAGTACAAGGGTAATAACTGCAATGCTTAAGTAGTAACGTGGAATATATCCGCCACCAAGATGACGATATAAATCAAAGGCTACGGTGCGATGTTCAATTTCTTCAGAACCATGCCATTTAACCAGATCGACCATTTCTGGATCTGCGCCTAATTCTTCCCAACGTTTATTGTAAAGCGCATATTTACCGAGTACACAGGTCATATGCTCAACAGTTACAATAACACCTAAACGGAATAAATCCCATTGCTCTTGTAAGAATTGAGGCACTTCTTTGTCAAAAGGTTTATCTGCCAAAGCGGTGGTAAATAGATAATTCATAATGTCCAGATTTCTCTGGATATCAATATTACGTGCACTTAAATATTCTTTATTGGCAGAAGAGTGTGCATTTGCATGCATAGCCTCTTGGCGAATAAATGCTTGAACGTCCTGTTTAAGTTTTTCATCGGTAATGCGAGGTAAAACTTTGTTATATAAACGGCAGAACCAGAACTCTCCAGCAGGCAAGATATTATTAATTTCATTAATAAAGTAACTTGCAAACGGTTGGTTTGGAATCCAGTCTACAGGTGTGTCTTTCCAATCAAATTTCACCTTGCGTGGAAGAATTTTATAATCAATAGAAGAACCTAAAGCCTTATTCTTCAAAAAAGATAGCAATTTCATCATTTAGTCCTGATTTTTAACTCGATGAAGTTATAACGAGTATAAAAAAAGCCCCTGCATTTGTGTTTAGCAATAGGGGCCATTTGAATATAAATTTGATAAAGAAATTGTATCTGTTATGACGATTTACTCTTCAGCATCCTCATCGCTTGCTTCAGGAATCGCATCAACGTCAAATTCTGGCTCTTGATCAAGCGTAAAATGTAAGCGTCCAGCCATTACACTGGCGAGTTCTTCTAAGCCTAGTTTGTTCAATGAAGAGAAAAGCTGAATCGAGAAATCAAGCTTCATTTTTTTCAGTTGTTGTTTAACTTCAAGCAAGACTTTGTTTGCTGGGCCACGATTAAGTTTGTCTGCTTTAGTTAAAAGAATATGTACAAATAGATGGCGTGAATAAGCCCACTCTAACATCATCATGTCAAAGTGCTGTAAAGGGTGGCGAATATCCATAAGTAAAACTAATCCTTGTAAGCTTTTACGATGGATTAGATAGTTCTCTAATTCTTTTTGCCATACACGTTTCATGTCCTCTGGTACGGCAGCATAACCATAACCAGGAAGGTCAACTAGGCGTTGATCAGGATTACCTAGGCTGAAGAAGTTAATCATCTGAGTGCGGCCTGGTTTTTTTGAGGCACGTGCGAGTTGTTTTTTGTTGGTTAAGGCATTAATAGCACTAGACTTACCAGCATTTGAGCGTCCTGCAAAAGCAATCTCGTAGCCACTATCTTCAACACAAAGTGCCAATTTAGGTGCACTCATTAAAAACTCAGCTTGGCGTAACCAGTTCAGGGATTGTACGGCATATTCCGTGATCGCTGGATCTGGTTTCTTTTCATAACTGATCTTTTGTTTGGGTGCGAGTCTGGCTTTGGTGTCTTTCGATTTTTCACTACGACGCATAAAAAATAACTTTTTAAATGAGAGGGCTCGCGCCTAGTATAAAGGAGCTTGGTTATTCTTGCTAATTTTCAGTAAGCTTGCTTGTAAAGATAAATAGAATTACGAAGTTTAGATTTGCAAAAAGTCTATAGGAGAGGTATTTGAAGCAGATCTCGGCTGTTGTAAGACTTCTCCAAGCGTGTATTGGTCTAAGCTTTGATAAAAACTTTCTAAAGCCTGATCGAGAATTCCTTTTAAGCCACAATGAGAGCGCAAAACACATGGTGGTGTATTGCATTCAACGATTTGGTTATCACCTTGTAATATACGAACAATTGCACCCAAATTTGAGTTTAGTGCATTAGGATTTAAGCGAATTCCTCCACCTTTGCCGCGAATGGTAATAATCCATTCTTGCTTGCCCATGAAATGAACAACTTTAACCAGATGGTTTTGCGAAACATGCAAATCTTTCGCGATTTCTGCAATCGTATACGGTGCATCACTTGGGCGAGCGACGTACATTAATATTCGTAAAGCATAATCGGTAAATTTATTAAGTTGCATGATCACCAAAAACTAAAGGTTGACGGACGATCATCTTAGCCTGAAAGTCTAAAGAAGAAAACTTTCAGGCTGACGCTTTTTATATTAGAGCGTTAAAGGAGCTGAAACTTGTACTTGATCACCAACTCTATAGTGCTCAAGTAAAATATTAGCAACGGAAAATTCCGTATGATTTTCTTCTGGCTGCACCTCAAAGTGGTACGCATTATTTTCCTGAGCTTCTGTAAATTTAAATGCTTTAGGTTGCTCAAGTTGTTGCTCAGGAACTTGTACTTTTACAGAAATAAAAGCATTAGCTGGGCTAGTCAGTACATCTTCATGATCAGTCGCTTTTAACGTAAAGCGCTTGCCAGACTCAAGGGGGTCAATTTGTGTAATTTCAAATGAACGCCAGCCAGCCCATCCACCTTTTAAGCTTTCAAGCTGTTCATATTTTTGTTTTTCAACGGCAATTAAAATATCTGCCAACTGTAAATAAGCTTGTTTCCACGCTTCAATCAGTTCTGACTCAAATGGAACATTTAAAACTTCACTAATTGAATGAAGTAAGTTGTCTCCAACAATTGCATATTGATCTGGTTGAATATCTAAACTTACGTGCTTAGTGGTAATACGCTCAACTGCTTTGGCAAGCACTGTAGGATTTTCAATATTTTCAGCATATGCGAGTACTGCTGCTGCAAGGGCGCGGGGTTGGCGTAAGCTTGTCTGGTCATCTAGGTTAAAAACATTTTTTAATTCAGGACTGTTATTCAACATCCGCTTATAAAAGTATGTAGTCAGTGTAACGCCGTGTTCACGCAATACAGGTACAGTAGATTTTACGAGTTCAATTTGTTGTGGAGTCATGGCTAGACCTTAATTATCTGGCTTTATAAGATGTATTTAAAATACATCTTATGAAAATTAATCGCAATAGTTTTCTTAATAAAACCATAAAAAATTAAGGGATATAAAATCCCTTAAAAAAAGTGCTGATTTAAATGGTCTATTTCCCAAATAATGAGCCAAGTAATCCGCGTACCAATTTCTGTCCTGTACTGCCGCCTAAAGTGCGTGCAGCGCTTTTTGCAAAAGTTCCCACTATATCTTGAGTTAGTTTTGCTCGTTCTTTTGCAGCACGTTCTTCTTCCTTTTGCTGTTCTCGTGCTAAACGTTCTTGTTCCTTGGCTTGTTGCTTCGCTAAAGCTTCTTGCTCTTTGGCAAGCTCAGCATCCTGTTTTTGCTGCTCACGTTCAGCAACTTTATTTTGGAGCATTTCATAAGCGCTCTCACGGTCTACAACTTGTTCATAGACACCAGCAATAATACTTTGGGAAATTAGGGTTTTTCGTTCTTCAGGTGTAATGGGTGTAAAAGAGGAGTAGGGAGGCATCACCCAGCCACGCTCTACAATTTGTGGAGTACCTTGTTCATCTAGGCAACTAATGAGGGCTTCACCTACGGCTAGCTGTGTAATCGCTTCATCCACTTTGAAATTAGGATTAGCACGAAACGTATCTGCAGCAGTTTTTACTGCCTTTTGATCTTTCGGAGTAAATGCGCGTAGAGCATGTTGTACGCGGTTACCAAGCTGACCCAAAACACTTTCTGGTAAATCAAGTGGATTTTGAGTAATAAAATAAATACCGACACCTTTAGAGCGAATTAAACGTACAACTTGTTCAATTTTCTGTTGTAAAGCTTGACTGGCATTATCAAATAATAAGTGAGCTTCATCGAAGAAAAACACGAGTTTTGGTTTATCCATATCGCCAACTTCTGGAAGCTGTTCAAATAATTCGGAAAGCATCCATAATAAAAAAGTAGCGTATAGCTTGGGTGTATTCATTAGCTTGTCAGCAGCAAGAATATTGATATAGCCGCGGTCATTAGCATCGGTTTGTATAAAGTCCAGAATATTTAAAGCTGGCTCTCCAAAGAACTGATCCCCACCTTGGTCGGCAAGAGCGAGTAAATTGCGCTGAATTGCTCCTAAACTGGCTGGAGATAAGTTGCCGTACTCAGCTTTAAATTCCGCTGCATGTTCACTCACAAAAGTGATCATGGCTTTTAGGTCTTTAAAGTCGACTAACAGTAATCCTTGATCATCTGCAATTCGGAAAACAGCAGATAGAACACCTTCTTGAGTGTCATTTAGATTGAGTATACGTGCTAATAAAATTGGCCCAATTTCAGAAATAGTGGTTCGAATAGGATGGCCTTGTTGCCCAAATAAATCCCAAAAAATAACGGGATTGGCAGCAAAAGGAACACTATCAATTTGTAGAAGCTTTAAGCGTTCATTAAATTTATCTGAAGCCTCTCCAGCTTTTGCTAGGCTAGAAACATCACCTTTTGCGTCGGCAAGAAAGACGGGAACACCGATTCTAGAAAAACTTTCTGCAAGAACCTTTAGAGTGACTGTTTTACCTGTACCCGTAGCACCTGCAATTAAACCATGCCGGTTAGCAAATTGAGAAAGCAAAACAATTTCTTTAGAGGTGTCATTAATATTTTTAGCAATAACAATCGGTGTACCCATATATTTTTATCCTTCGGTGTGAGTCACTGTTGATCTTGTCGTTTTACAAATATTTCAGCGCATTTTCGATATCTTGAATTAAATCTTGCGGATCTTCCAGACCTATACACAAACGAACCAATAAACCTTGTTGTAAATGTGTATTTTCAAGTTTTCGCATCATTTTTAGATCATAAAGCATGACAAGACTAACTGGACCACCCCAACTAAAACCAAGTTTAAATAGCTTAAGAGCATCGCAAAAGCGACGTATAGCTGAAATATCATAATCAGGTTTAAATATGACACTGACTAATCCTGCACTCTTACCTGTAGTGCAAATCTCTTGCCAATATTGATGACCTGGGGAAGCTTTATCACTTGGATGTAGAACTTGTGCAAATTGAGGCTGTTGCTTTAACCATTCCAATAAAGTTTTCGCGTTATTTGATTGCTGTTCATATCGTAGTGACATGTGTGCGAGGCTACGCTGAACTTGCGCTGCATCATCTCCTGAAATAGCAATACCTAGAGTGGCATGTGTACGGAACAGGCGGTGATATAGTTTTTCATCGCGAGTTACAATGCTACCCATCAATATATCGCCACCACCACTTGGATATTTGGTAAGTGCATGAACGGTTAAATCTACCGACAAGTGCTCATCAGAGAAATCAAAAGCATTAAAGGCAAGCCCAGCCCCCCAAGTGTTATCTAAAGCTGTTAAAACACCTTGAGCTTTTGCCTTTTTTACTAACTCTTTAAGATTTGGAAACTCCATAGTGACAGAGCCCGCGGCCTCTAGCCATAAAAGCTTGGTTTGTTTAGTAGGTTGAAAAGTTGAAACATCAATTGAATTATAAACTTTAACCCTGATGCCATATTGTGCTTTTAAATAGTTTAAATGCTCTAGGTTTGGACCATATATATTGTCTGGTACCCAAACTTCATCACCTGTTCCTAAAAAAGCAGAGTTAACTATATTTATTGCAGATAAACCACTTGGTGCAAGTAAGCCATACAAACCACCCTCTATTTGCGCAATATTGTCGGCTAAAGTGAATGTGGTAGGTGTGCCATGTGTCCCATAGCTATAATCATAAGGGTCAGTCCAATGGCGATCAAAAAGGTGCGCAGTTGATTTAAAAATAATAGTTGATGCACGAAATAAGGGAGGTTGCACGGTCTCGATAAACTGAGGTGCTTTTCGTGGTGCATGAATGAGTTGGGTTTGAAAATTGTTATGCTTTTTCATAGGGCGCTTTACTTTAAATAATAAGATTAGATTAAGAGAAAACTTATTTATTCGCTAGATTTTTGATTATTTCTAAGATGTTTCGTTACTGCTGTAACATTCACAAAAAACTTGGCTTTATTTTTGCAAAGATCTAACCAACATTCTAACAACAATAGGTTTAAGCGCATGAAGTCGCATTTACGTGTTCACTATTTTCAACATATTGCTGGTGAAGGTTTTGGAAGTTGCTACTCATTTTTAAAAGCTCATCATGCAACTATTAGCTCTACTGAGTTTTTTGCACTTCCAGTTGACCGTTCTCTTGAAATAGAAGCTTTACCACGAATTGAAGAAGTTGATTTGTTATTGGTTATGGGTGGAACCATGAGTGTTAATGACGAAGCAAATTACCCATGGCTGAAAATAGAGAAAAGATGGCTACGTCGATATTTGGCGGCAGGTAAGCCAGCTATAGGTCTTTGCTTGGGAGGCCAACTGATCGCAAATGCATTGGGTGCAGCGGTTAGCCGTAACCGTTATCAAGAACTTGGGTGGTCGACAGTGCAAAGAGTTGCAAACTTACCTCAGGAAAGCTTTCCTTTGCCTGAAGAAATTAATGTGATGCAGTGGCATAGCGAAACATTTGAAATACCTAAAGGTGCTATACGTTTGGCTGAGAGCAATGCTTGTCGTAATCAAATGTATCAGATTGGAAAGAATGTACTAGGCTTTCAGTTTCATCCAGAGATGACCCCAGCAGCCCTAAAACTTCTTTTGGAAAATGAGGAAGAACTTTCAATTTTTAGTGGGGAATATGTGCAATCTACACGTGAGCTTGAATATTCAGAGGCAAAAAAATTTGAACAGGGTAATCAGCTTTTAAATAAAGCGATTGAATTTGTAATAAATACCTAAAATGACTAGCTAAAACAGGATTTGAGCAAAAAATAGAAAAAGAGAATTGCATAAGACTTAAACAATCGTTATAATGAGCGACCCTCAATGAGAGGGCATTTACTGCGAAGAAAGTAGTAAATGTGCATTACAGTCGTGGCATCGATCATGACCTTAGTGATTATCACTGCCTTTGACACTTACCAATGGGTGAGATGCGTCAAAGGTGATTCTTTATATATTTGGCTTGGAGTTTACTGGTATGTCTAACCAGAGAATTCGTATCCGTCTTAAGTCTTTTGATCATCGTCTGATTGATCAATCTGCTCAAGAGATCGTAGAAACCGCTAAGCGTACTGGCGCACAAGTGTGTGGTCCAATTCCGATGCCTACTCGCATCGAACGCTTCAACGTTCTTACTTCACCGCACGTTAACAAAGATGCGCGTGACCAGTACGAAATCCGCACCTACAAACGTTTGATCGACATCGTTCAACCTACAGATAAAACTGTTGATGCATTGATGAAATTAGATCTTGCAGCTGGTGTTGATGTTCAGATCGCTTTGGGTTAAGGCTTTCGGTTAATTAACGATTAGTTAATTAGGCCGCTTTTTTAGAGGTTTATGCACATGGCTATTGGTTTAGTCGGTCGCAAATGTGGTATGACTCGCATCTTTACAGATGCTGGTGTTTCTGTACCTGTTACAGTCATCGAAGTCGATCCAAACCGCATTACGCAAATCAAAACACTTGAAACTGATGGTTATCAAGCTGTTCAAGTAACTACTGGTGAACGTCGCGAATCTCGCGTAACTAACGCTCAGAAAGGTCACTTCGCGAAAGCTGGTGTTGCTGCTGGTCGTTTAGTTAAAGAGTTCCGTGTTACTGAAGCTGAGCTTGAAGGTCGTGAAGTTGGTGGTACTATCGGCGTTGATTTGTTCACAGTTGGTCAAGTTGTTGACGTAACTGGTCAATCAAAAGGTAAAGGTTTCCAAGGTGGTGTTAAACGTTGGAACTTCCGTACCCAAGACGCTACTCACGGTAACTCAGTTTCTCACCGTGTATTAGGTTCTACAGGTCAAAACCAAACTCCTGGACGCGTGTTCAAAGGCAAAAAAATGGCTGGTCACTTAGGTGACGAACGCGTAACAGTACAAGGTCTTGAAATCGTATCTATTGACGCTGAACGTTCTGTTTTAGTTGTTAAAGGTGCAATTCCTGGTGCAACTGGCGGCGACGTAATTGTACGTCCTACCATCAAGGCCTGAGGGGAAATACCGTGAATTTGAAAACTGTTTCCGGCTCTGCTGTTGAATTGTCTGAAGTTGCTTTCGGACGTGAATTTAACGAAGCTCTTGTACACCAAGTTGTTACTGCTTACTTAGCAGGTGGTCGTCAAGGTACTCGTGCTCAAAAATCGCGTGCAGACGTTTCTGGCGGTGGTAAAAAGCCATTCCGTCAAAAAGGTACTGGTCGTGCTCGTGCGGGTTCTATTCGTAGCCCTATCTGGGTTGGTGGTGGTAAAACTTTTGCTGCTCGTCCACAAGATTGGTCTCAAAAAGTAAACCGTAAGATGTACCGCGGTGCAATGCAATGTATCTTAGCTGAACTTGTTCGCCAAGATCGTCTTGTATTAGTTGAAGAGTTTGCTGTTGCTGCTCCAAAAACTAAAGAATTGCTTGCAAAGCTTAACGACTTAAATGCTGCTCGTGCATTAATCGTTACTGACGCTGTAGATGAGAACTTATATCTTGCAGCACGCAACCTTCCGCATGTAGATGTGGTAGATGCAACTGCAATCGATCCTGTAAGCTTGATCGCGTTTGATAAAGTTGTGATGTCTGTAGCTGCTGCTAAGAAAATTGAGGTAGAACTCGGATGAACAACGAACGTATCTATCAAGTCCTTAAAGGACCAGTCTTCTCAGAAAAGGCACAAGTTTTAGGTGATACTGTTGGCGTTCAAGTATTTAAAGTAGACATCAATGCTACTAAACTTGAAGTTAAAAAAGCAGTTGAAAAACTTTTTGGTGTAGAAGTTGTTAAAGTTAACACTACTATTACTAAAGGTAAAACTAAGCGCTTTGGTAAAACATTAGGACGTCGTTCTGATGTTAAAAAAGCATACGTCACCCTGAAAGCCGGCCAAGATGTTGAAATGGCTGACTTGGGCGATACCGCTGAAAGCGCAGCGGAATAAGGACGAAAATTATGCCGATTCAAAAATGTAAGCCAACGTCTCCAGGACGTCGCTTTGTAGAGAAAGTGGTTCATGACCACCTTCACAAAGGCGCTCCTTACGCACCGTTGGTTGAAGCTAAAAAACGTACTGGTGGTCGTAATAACAACGGTCACATTACTACTCGTCACGTTGGTGGTGGTCATAAACAACACTATCGTATCGTTGACTTTAAGCGTAACAAAGACGGCATTCCAGCTGTTGTAGAGCGCATTGAATACGATCCAAACCGTACAGCACATATTGCTTTGTTGAAATATGCTGATGGTGAGCGTCGTTATATCATTGCTCCTAAAGGTTTACGTGCTGGCGATAAAGTACAATCTGGTAACGATGCTCCAATTCGTCCAGGTAACTGCTTGCCACTTCGTAACATGCCGATCGGTTCTACGCTTCATAACATCGAACTTAAAATTGGTAAGGGTGCGCAATTAGCGCGTTCTGCTGGTGCTTCTGTTCAGTTGTTGGGTCGTGATGGTTCTTACGCAATTGTTCGCCTTCGTTCAGGTGAAATGCGTAAAATTCATGTTGAATGCCGCGCTGTAATTGGTGAAGTTTCTAACCAAGAAAACAACCTTCGTTCATTGGGTAAAGCTGGTGCTTCACGCTGGCGTGGTGTTCGTCCTACCGTACGTGGTATGGCGATGAACCCAGTTGATCACCCGCACGGTGGTGGTGAAGGGCGTAACAAAGGTATTCAACCTGTAAGCCCATGGGGTCAAAAAGCTAAAGGGTACAAGACACGTACCAATAAGCGTACGACTAAGATGATTATTCGCGACCGTCGCGTCAAGTAAAGGAATCTGACTAATGCCTCGTTCTCTGAAAAAAGGCCCATTCGTCGATGCGCACTTGTTCGCTAAGGTTGAAGCGGCTGTTGCTAGTAACTCTCGCAAGCCGATTAAAACTTGGTCTCGTCGTTCGATGATCCTTCCAGATTTTGTTGGTTTAACAATCTCTGTTCATAATGGTCGTAATCACGTTCCAGTAATTGTTACTGAGCATATGGTTGGTCATAAACTCGGTGAATTCGCGCCAACTCGTACCTATCGTGGTCACGGTGTTGACAAGAAATCTAAACGTTAATAGGTGTCATGATGGAAGTAACTGCTAAATTACGCGGTGCCGCTATCTCGGCACAAAAGGCACGTTTGGTTGCAGATCTTATTCGCGGCAAATCTGTTGCGCATGCTTTAAACATCTTAAACTTCAGCAATAAAAAAGCTGCTGTTTTAGTGAAAAAAGCATTGGAATCTGCGATTGCAAACGCTGAACACAATAACAGTTTAGATGTTGACGATCTTAAAGTTTCTACGATTTACGTTGATGAAGGCATGAGCCTTAAACGTATTATGCCACGTGCTAAAGGCCGTGCAGATCGTATTACTAAGCGTACTTGTCACATCACCGTTAAGGTAGGGGTTTGATATGGGTCAGAAGGTTCATCCAATCGGTATCCGCCTAGGTGTTGTGAAACGTCATAACGCTAACTGGTATGCGAATCCGAAACAATACGCTGAATACTTGCTTAAAGATCTTCAAGTTCGTGAGTTTTTAACTAAAAAACTTAAGAATGCGATGGTAAGCAATATTCTTATCGAACGTCCATCAGGCGCTGCTAAAGTAACTATTAGCACAGCTCGTCCTGGTATCGTAATCGGTAAAAAAGGCGAAGATATTGAGAAATTACAGCGCGAACTTACCAGCATTATGGGTGTTCCAGCGCAAGTAAGTATCAACGAAATTGATCGCCCAGACTTAGATGCGCGTTTAGTTGCTGAAGCAATTGCTTCTCAATTAGAAAAGCGTGTTATGTTCCGTCGTGCTATGAAGCGTGCGGTTCAAAACACTATGCGTGCTGGTGCTAAAGGTATCAAAGTTGAAGTGTCTGGCCGTTTAGGTGGTGCAGAGATTGCTCGTACAGAATGGTATCGTGAAGGTCGTGTACCTTTGCATACATTACGTGCAGACATTGACTATGCAACTATGCGTGCAGAAACAACTTACGGTACGATTGGTGTTAAAGTTTGGATTTTCCGTGGCGAGATCTTAGGTGGCATGAAACAAGTCATGAACCCTGCTCCTGCTGAAGATCGTCCAGCTAAACGTGGTCGTGGTCGTGGTGAAGGTCAAGAGCGTCGTGGTCGTCGCGGTGACCGTGCTGCTGACAAGGGAGAATAATCCATGTTGCAACCTAAACGTACCAAATTCCGTAAAGTGCACAAAGGCCGTAACACTGGTCTAGCGCATCGTGGTAGTACAGTATCATTTGGTTCGATTGCAATTAAAGCAACTGAACGTGGTCGTATGACTGCGCGTCAGATTGAAGCTGCACGTCGTACTATTAGCCGCCGTATTAAGCGTGGTGGTAAAATCTTTATTCGCGTATTCCCGGATAAACCAATTACTCAAAAGCCTCTTGAAGTGCGTATGGGTAAAGGTAAGGGTAGCGTGGAATACTGGGTTTGCCAGATCCAACCAGGTAAGATCCTGTACGAAATTGAAGGTGTGAACGAAGAATTAGCGCGTGAAGCATTTGCTTTAGCTGCTGCTAAGCTTCCGTTTAAAACCACTATCGTGACTCGGACGGTAATGTAATGAAAACTAAAGATCTACGTGAAAAATCGGTAGAAGAGTTGAAAGCTTTGCTTGATGAGCAACAGCTTAACCAATTCCGTCTTCGTATGGCGAAAGCAACTGGTCAGTTGGGTAAATCGCACGAAGTGCAAATTGCTCGTAAGACAATTGCTCGTATTAAGACACTCCTTACCGAAAAACAGGGGAACGGACAATGAGTGAAAAAACAGTCCGCACGTTAACCGGCAAAGTCGTAAGTGACAAAATGGATAAATCTATTGTTGTTCTTATTGAACGCCGCGTTCAACACCCGTTGTATGGCAAGTCAATTCGCCGTTCAACTAAGTTACACGCTCATGATGAGAACAACGTTGCTAAAATTGGCGATGTTGTAACCATTAAAGAAAGCCGCCCAATTTCTAAAACTAAAGCTTGGACTTTAGTGGAAGTAGTTGAAGCAGCTGCTGAGTAATTCGACGTTCTTGTTGCATCATCGGTCAATTTCGAGTACTCTTTGAGCCTTTCGAAATTGTGACCGGTGATGCTCGGTTTTGGAGTAGGGCAATGATTCAAACCGAAACTATGCTCGACGTAGCAGACAACAGTGGTGCTCGCCGCGTACAATGTATTAAAGTACTTGGTGGTTCACATCGTCGTTATGCTTCTGTTGGCGACATTATTAAAGTTACTGTAAAAGAAGCAATCCCACGCGCACGTGTTAAAAAAGGTGACGTGATGAATGCGGTTGTAGTTCGTACTAAATTCGGCATTCGTCGTCCAGATGGTTCTGTGATCCGTTTTGATGATAATGCTGCAGTTATCTTGAACAACAACAAAGCTCCGATTGCTACTCGTATCTTCGGACCAGTGACTCGTGAACTTCGTACTGAACAGTTCATGAAAATCATTTCATTGGCTCCTGAAGTTCTATAAGAGGCAATCATGGCTAAGATTAAAAAAGGCGATCAAGTTATCGTGATCGCAGGTAAAGAAAAAGGCAAACAGGGTACTGTATTGTCTGTTTCTGAAGACCGCGTTAAGGTTGAAGGCCTTAACTTAGTGAAGAAGCATCAAAAGCCGAATCGTGTAACTGGCGCTGAAGGCGGTGTAGTTACTCAAGAAGCTTCGCTTCATATTTCAAACGTGGCAATTTTAAATGCTACAACCCAGAAGGCTGACCGTGTTGGTTACCAAGTGATTGATGGCGTGAAAACTCGCGTTTATAAATCAAATGGTGAATCAGTGGCGGTAGCGAAGTAATAGGTTGAAAAGGCAATGGCCAGACTTAAAGCACGTTACAATGATGAACTTAAAGCAAAGTTAAAAGAAGAACTTAGCATTAAGAACGTGATGGAAATTCCACGCATCACAAAAATTACCCTAAACATGGGTGTAGGCGCAGCTGCAACTGATAAGAAATTATTGGATGGCGCTGTAGTCGACATGCAATTAATTGCTGGTCAAAAACCAGTAATTACACTTGCTCGTAAATCTATCGCAGGTTTCAAAATCCGTGATGGTTGGCCGATTGGTTGTAAAGTTACTTTACGTGGCGACCAAATGTACGAATTCTTGGACCGTTTGATCTCTATCGCAATCCCTCGTATCCGTGACTTCCGTGGTTTCTCTGCGAAATCATTTGATGGTCGTGGTAACTACTCAATGGGTTTGAAAGAGCAAATCGTTTTCCCTGAAATCGATTTCGATAAGATTGATCGTATTCGTGGTATGGATATTACCATTACTACGACTGCTCGCACCGATGACGAAGGCCGTGCGCTTATGCGTGCATTCGGCTTCCCGTTCAAATAAGAGGTCGATATGGCTAAGAAAGGTATGATTAATCGCGAATTGAAACGCGAAAAAACTGTTGCTAAATACGCTGCAAAACGTGCTGAATTAAAAGCTACGATTGCAAACGTAAATGCTAGCGACGAAGAGCGTTTCGAAGCGATGTTAAAGTTACAAGCATTGCCGCGTAATGCATCTCCGGTACGTCTTCGTAACCGTTGTGGTTTAACTGGTCGTCCTCATGGTTACTTCCGTAAGTTCGGTTTAAGCCGTAACAAACTACGTGACACAGTAATGCAAGGTGATGTACCAGGCGTTGTTAAGGCAAGCTGGTAAGGAGCGACTAAATGAGTATGCAAGATACCGTTGCCGACATGCTAACACGTGTTCGTAACGCACAAATGGCTAAGAAACAAACTGTTTCTATGCCTTCTTCTAAGTTGAAAGTTGCTATTGCAAACGTACTTCAACAAGAAGGTTATATTTCAAATGTAGAAGTTGCTCAAGAAGAGACAAAATCTACTTTGACTATTACTTTAAAATATTTCGAAGGCAAACCAGTTATCGAAATGGTTAAGCGCGTAAGCCGTCCAGGTCTTCGCCAATACCGTGGTAAAGATAAACTTCCAAGCGTTAAGCAAGGTTTAGGTATTGCAATTGTTTCTACAAGCAAAGGCATCATGACTGATCGCGCTGCACGTGCTGCGGGCGTTGGTGGTGAAGTTATTGCTTTTGTTTCTTAATAGGTGATTCCTCATGTCTCGTGTGGCTAAAGCCCCAGTAACTGTACCTAATGGTGTAGCAGTTACTCAGAACGGCCGGCAGGTCGAAGTGAAAGGCACTAAAGGTACATTGTCTTTCAACCTGCATGCGCTGGTCGAGCTAAAACAGGAAGAAGGTAAACTTCAACTTGCTCCAGTTAAAGAATCGAAAGATGCTTGGATGCAAGCTGGTACTGCTCGCGCTGTATTGAACAACCTTGTAAAAGGTGTTAGCGAAGGCTTCGAACGTAAGTTGCAGCTAGTTGGTGTTGGTTATAAAGCTGCGGTTAAAGGTACTGTTGTAAACCTTAACCTTGGTTACTCACACCCAATTGACTACGCTTTACCAGAAGGTGTAACAGCGGAAACTCCAACTGCTACTGAAATCATTTTGAAATCAGCAAACAAGCAGTTGTTAGGTCAAGTAGCGGCAGAAATCCGTGCATACCGTGCTCCTGAACCATATAAAGGTAAAGGTGTTCGTTATTCGGATGAAGTCATTCTTCGTAAAGAAGCTAAGAAGAAATAAGGCGCGAGGTTCTTATGAACGAAAAGAAACAATCCCGTTTGCGTCGTGCGAAAAGCACACGCTTGCACATTCGTGCATTGGGTGCGACTCGTTTGTGTGTAAACCGCACTCCGCGTCACATCTATGCTCAAGTTATTTCAGCAGATGGTGGCAAAGTTTTAGCGCAAGCTTCAACTTTGGATGCATCTTTACGTAGCGGTACTACAGGTAATGTAGATGCAGCTACTAAAGTAGGTGCTTTAATCGCAGAACGTGCGAAAGCAGCTGGTGTAACTAAAGTTGCATTTGACCGTTCTGGTTTTAAATATCATGGTCGTATCAAAGCCTTGGCTGATGCTGCTCGTGAAAACGGCTTGGAGTTCTAATCATGGCTAAAGTTGAACAAAACGAAGGTCTTGTTGAAAAGCTGGTTGCCGTTGATCGTGTAGCCAAAGTTGTTAAGGGCGGTCGTATCTTCTCTTTCACAGCATTAACAGTTGTGGGTGATGGTAATGGTCGTGTTGGTTTTGGTCGTGGTAAAGCACGTGAAGTTCCAGCTGCTATTTCTAAAGCACTTGAAGCTGCTCGTCGCAACATGATCACTGTAGACCTTGCTGGTACTACTTTACAACACCCTGTGAATGCTCGTCATGGTGCAAGCCGTGTATACATGCAACCTGCTTCAGAAGGTACTGGCGTAATCGCTGGTGGCGCAATGCGTGCCGTTCTTGAAGCTGCAGGTGTACATAACGTACTTGCTAAATGTTATGGTTCTACTAATGCTGCTAACGTAGTAAACGCAACTTTTAAAGGTTTGCGTGATATGACTTCTCCTGAGAAAGTCGCTGCGAAACGTGGTAAATCAGTAGAAGAAATTCAAGGGTAATCAATCATGAAAACGATTAAAGTTACCCAGACTAAATCTTCTTCACATCGCTTGAAAAATCACAAGCTTTGCTTACAAGGTTTAGGTCTGCGTCGTATTGGTCATACTGTAGAAGTGCAAGATACGCCTTCTAACCGTGGTATGATCAACAAAGTCTACTATATGGTTAGTGTAGAGGAATAAGCCATGACTCTGCGTTTAAATGAGCTTGCACCTGCAGAAGGTGCAAAACGTGAACACCGTCGTTTAGGCCGTGGTATCGGTTCTGGCGTTGGTAAGACTGGTGGCCGTGGTGTCAAAGGTCAAAAATCACGTAAAAGTGGTGGCGTTCGTCCAGGTTTCGAAGGCGGTCAAACAGCGATTTATCGTCGTTTACCTAAATTCGGTTTCACTAGCCAAATCGCTTTAAAAACTGCTGAAGTACGTTTGTCTGAGTTAACTAAAGTGGAAGGCGACATTGTTAGCCTTGAAACTTTAAAAGCTGCGAATGTTGTTCGTCGCGATCAAATTCGTGCTCGTATCGTGCTTTCTGGTGAAATCACTCGTGCATTCACTGTTCAAGGTGTTGCATTGACTAAAGGCGCTAAAGCTGCAATTGAAGCAGCTGGCGGTAAAGTCGAGGAGTAATCTCGAGTGTCTATGTCTCCTAGTTCTTCAGGTCATGTCAACATGATGAAAGGTCAGCCATTTCATGTGAAATACCGTGAAATTATTCGCCGGATGAGTTTTCTAATCGGTGCATTGCTGGTCTTTCGACTAGGAGCGCATATTCCAGTACCAGGCATTAATAATGCTGCGTTAGAAAATTTATTTCATGCAAACCAAGGAACTATTCTTGGGCTATTCAATATGTTTTCTGGCGGTGCTTTAGAGCGAATGTCTATTCTTGCTTTAGGGATCATGCCTTATATTTCTGCATCAATTATTGTGCAGTTAATGTCAACAGTGATTCCTTCTCTTGAAGCCTTGAAAAAGGAAGGGGAGCAAGGTAAGCGTAAAATTAATCAATATACGCGTCAGGGTACATTATTACTTGCAGTGGTTCAGGCAGTAGGTATGTGTGCAGGCTTAATTGGTCAGGGTATTACTCTGTCTACGGGTCTTGCATTTTATATTCCTGCTGTTACGTCACTTATCGCTGGAACTATGTTCTTAATGTGGTTAGGTGAACAAATCACTGAAAGAGGTATCGGTAATGGTATCTCAATGATTATTTTTGCAGGTATTGTTGCTGGTTTGCCTAAATTAATTATGCAATCAGTGTCATCTGTAGATAATGGTCAAACAAGTTTGATTGGTCTTGTCATCTTTGGTCTTTTGTCTCTTGGTGTATTGGCTGCGATTGTGTTTATTGAAAAAGCACAGCGTCGTATTCCAGTAAACTATGCGCAAAAGCAACAAGGTCGTCGTATATTTACAGCTCAGCAAACACATCTACCATTAAAAATTAATATGGCTGGTGTGATTCCTGCGATTTTTGCAAGCTCTTTATTGTTGTTCCCAGCTAGTTTGGGTCAATGGGTAGGTAGTGCAGATCCGAATGCTGGTTTAATTAAGCGTAGCTTACAAGATTTAGCTCTGGTATTGTCGCCTGGACAGCCTTTGTATTTGGTGCTCTTTGGTGCGTTAATTATCTTTTTCTGTTACTTTTATACGGCTTTAGTATTTAGCCCTAAGGAAGTATCAGAAAATCTAAAACGCAGCGGAGCTTATGTGCCTGGTATTCGCCCAGGTGAGCAAACTGCTCGTTACTTAGATCATATTCTTAATCGTTTGACGTTTATTGGTGCGATTTATATTACAGTCATTTGTTTGATGCCAATGATTTTACAGAGTTCTTTTGGTATTCCATTCTATTTGGGTGGTACCTCATTACTTATCGTAGTCGTTGTTGTTATGGACTTTATGGCTCAGCTACAAGCGCATTTAACTTCTCATCAATATGACAATCAAACATTAATGAGAAAAACGACTGCTCATCCTAAGGGATAAGCGCACTTAGAGGTTTCATCATGAAAGTACAAGCTTCTGTAAAGAAAATTTGTGGTAGCTGTAAAGTTATCCGTCGTAATGGGGTTATTCGCGTGATTTGTAGCGCAGAACCTCGTCATAAGCAGCGTCAAGGTTAATCTAATCAAGACCTGTTGATTTCAGTAGGCGAATTGGGTTAATATCCGCCCCTCAAGATTTTTGTGGGGCGGTTGATTATCTCTACTGCCTTTTTGGAGAAAAGTGAATGGCTCGTATTGCCGGTGTAAACATTCCGGATAACAAGCATGCTGTTATCTCCCTCACTTATATCTTTGGTATCGGTCGCCATACTGCTAAGAATATCTTAGCTACAGTTGGCATCACTGAAACTACTAAGATTCGTGAGTTGGACGATGCACAGCTTGATGCGATTCGTGCAGAAGTTGCTAAGGTTCCTACCGAAGGTGACTTACGTCGCGAAATTTCCATGAACATTAAACGTTTAATGGATTTAGGTTGCTATCGTGGCCTTCGTCATCGTCGCAGCTTGCCTGTCCGTGGTCAACGCACCAAAACTAACGCACGTACCCGTAAAGGTCCGCGCAAACCGATTAAAAAGTAAGATTTCTGGAAGCTAAAAGATGGCTAAAGATACTCGCACACGCAAGAAGGTCACTCGTACCGTCTCTGAAGGTGTTGCACACATTCACGCGTCTTTTAATAACACCATTGTTACGATTACCGATCGTCAAGGTAATGCATTGGCTTGGGCTACCTCAGGTGGACAAGGCTTCCGTGGTTCACGTAAATCAACTCCGTTTGCTGCTCAGGTAGCTGCTGAAGTTGCTGGTAAAGCAGCTTTAGATTACGGTTTGAAAAACCTAGACGTCCTTGTAAAAGGTCCTGGTCCAGGTCGTGAGTCTGCGGTTCGTGCATTAGGCGCAGTGGGTTATAAGATTAACAGCATTACCGATGTGACTCCAATTCCTCACAACGGTTGCCGTCCACCTAAAAAACGTCGCGTGTAAGGAGAAACATTCATGGCTCGTTATATTGGTCCAAAATGCAAACTCTCTCGCCGCGAAGGGACAGACCTGCAACTTAAATCTGGCGTTAAACCATTTGACGTCAAAACTAAAAAAGCTAACAAAGCACCTGGTCAACATGGTCAGGCTCGCGGTGGTAAGCAATCTGAGTATTCACTACAATTACGTGAAAAACAAAAAGTCCGTCGTATTTACGGTGTGTTAGAGCGTCAATTTAGTAACTACTATAAAGAAGCAGCTCGTGTTAAAGGCGCAACTGGTGAGAACTTGTTGAAATTGCTTGAAAGCCGTCTTGATAACGTTGTTTATCGCATGGGTTTTGGTTCTACACGTGCAGAAGCTCGTCAGTTAGTAAGTCACCGCAGCATTACTTTGAATGGTCGTCGTGTAAACATCGCGTCTATTCAAGTTAAAGCGGGTGATGTAATTGCGGTTCACGAAGGTGCTAAACAACAATTGCGTATTAAAAACGCGATTGAATTAGCTGCTCAACGTGGTATTCCAGCTTGGATTGATGTTGATCATTCTAAACTTGAAGGTACGTTTAAAGCTGCACCAGATCGTTCTGATTTACCTGCTGAAATCAACGAAAGCTTGATTGTAGAATTGTATTCTAAATAATCCTTGAGGTAGCAATAATGACGCGTACTGCAAACGAGTTTCTCACTCCGCAAGCGATCAAGGTCGAAGCGGTAAGCGGGACCTCGGCAAAAGTGATTCTAGAACCTTTAGAGCGTGGTTTTGGCCACACTCTAGGTAATGCTTTACGTCGCATTCTATTGTCTTCTTTACCTGGCGCTGCTGTGGTTGAAGTAGAGATAGAAGGTGTCGAGCACGAGTACAGTACTTTAGAAGGCTTGCAGCAGGACATCGTCGAGCTCTTGCTGAACCTAAAAGGATTGTCTATTAAGCTGTTCGATCAAAATGAAGCTTATTTAACATTAGAGAAACAAGGTCCTGGCGATATTACTGCTGCTGACCTTCGTTTACCTCATAATGTTGAAGTGGTTAACCCAGATCATTTAATTGGTACTTTGAGTGCTTCAGGTTCATTAAAAATGCGCTTGAAAGTTTCTCAAGGTCGTGGTTATGAAACATCTGATTCTCGTTTCCCAGAAGGTGAAACACGTCCAGTAGGTCGTTTGCAATTAGATGCTTCTTATAGTCCGATTAAACGTGTTTCTTACACCGTTGAAAATGCGCGTGTTGAACAACGTACCGATTTAGATAAACTGGTAATCGACCTTGAAACAAATGGAACGGTTGATCCGGAAGAAGCAATCCGCAAAGCGGCAACAATCTTGCAACAACAAATTGCAATTTTTGTTGATCTTCAGAAAGATCAAACTCCAGTTGCTCAAGAACCTCGTGAAGAAGTTGACCCAATCTTGCTTCGCCCAGTAGATGATCTAGAGCTTACTGTTCGTTCTGCTAACTGTTTGAAAGCAGAAAATATTTACTACATTGGTGATCTCGTTCAACGTACTGAAGTTGAGTTATTAAAAACTCCTAACCTTGGTAAAAAATCGTTAACAGAGATCAAAGATGTTTTGGCATCGAAAGGCTTACAACTCGGTATGCGTCTTGAAAACTGGCCACCAGCTAGTCTTCGTATGGACGACCGTTTTGCCTATCGTAGCCGTTAATTAAGTAGGACTATCACCATGCGTCATCGTAATAGTGGTGTGAAATTAGGCCGTACAAGCAGCCATCGTAAAGCGATGTTCCAAAACTTGGCTAATTCTTTATTTGAACACGAGTTGATCAAAACAACTGTTCCTAAAGCTAAAGAATTACGTCGTGTTGCTGAGCCTTTAATCACTCTAGCAAAAAACGATACTGTAGCAAATCGTCGTTTAGCATTTGCTCGTACTCGTAATGCTGCAACTGTAGGTAAATTATTTACCGTACTCGGCCCTCGTTACAAAGAACGTAACGGCGGTTATCTACGTGTTCTTAAAGCGGGCTTCCGTGCTGGTGATGCAGCACCGATGGCTTACGTTGAGCTTGTAGATCGTGAAGTGAATACTTCAGCTGAATAATTGATATTATTCGAAAAAGGCCGGCTTTATGCCGGTCTTTTTTATTTTCTAAAAGCTATAAAAATAAAAAATTGTCCCCAAGTGACATAAAAAAACGGATAAATGGTCAAACTTGACATTGTGTATTGTCAAAATTGTGCTTTAATAAAGTCATATTCTCAACAATGGGTATAAAAATAAAATGGAAAAGCAAGTTGATATTCTAATCATTGGTGCCGGCATTTCAGGAATCGGAGTTGCTGCCCATCTATCTAAAAACTCTCCGCAACGCCAATTCGAAATTTTAGAGCGTCGTGAATCTTTTGGGGGCACTTGGGATCTTTTCCGTTATCCTGGTATTCGTTCAGATTCAGATATGTCTACATTTGGTTTTAACTTTAAACCATGGTGTAAAGCAAATGTACTGGCTGATGGTGCTTCAATTAAAGGTTATTTAGGTGAAGTAATTGATGAGTTCAAATTAAAAGAAAAGATTCACTTTGGTCATCGTGTGCTTTCTGCAAATTATGATTCTACTTCAAAGAAATGGCATGTTGTTGTCGAGGATAACAATAAAAAGCAGCAGACTTGGGTAGCTAATTTTGTTGTAGGCTGTACTGGTTATTATAATTATGACCAAGGTTATGCTCCGACTTTCCCTAATCAAGATGCTTTTAAAGGTCAACTCATTCATCCGCAGCATTGGCCTGAAAACTTAGACTATACAGGTAAAAAAGTAGTAATTATTGGTAGTGGTGCTACAGCAATTACTCTAGTTCCTGCAATGTCGAAAGGTGGGGCAGGTCACGTGACAATGTTACAGCGTTCACCAACTTATATTGCAACAGTTCCTTCTATTGACTTCATTTATGAAAAAACTCGTAGATTTATGTCTGAAGAAACAGCTTATAAATTTACGCGTGCACGTAATATTGGTATGCAGCGCGCAATTTATGCGTTGTCACAAAAGCATCCTAAAACAGTTCGTCGTTTACTCTTAAAAGCAATTGAAATGCAGCTTAAGGGTAAAGTGGATATGAAACATTTTACGCCTTCTTATAATCCTTGGGATCAGCGTCTTTGTGTAGTCCCTGATGGTGATCTATTTAAGATTCTTCGTGAAGGTAAGGCAAGTGTTGAAACTGATCAGATCGAGAAATTTACAGAGACGGGTATTCAATTAAAGTCAGGCAAACACCTTGATGCCGACATCATAGTGTCTGCAACTGGTTTACAAGTCCAAATTATGGGTGGTGTTCAAGCTAAAGTTGATGGTAAGCCAATCAACTCCTCAGAACATATGCTTTACAATGGTATTATGCTAAGTGATATTCCAAATATGGCCATGATTATTGGCTATGTGAATGCATCTTGGACATTAAAAGTTGATATTGCAGCTGATTATATTTCCCGTCTATTAAACTATATGGACAAGAATAACTATGATGAGGTTATTCCAGCGGGTAATAAAAATGAAATGGAAGAAGATACAGTAATGGGTAAATTGTCTTCTGGTTATATTAGTCGTGCAGCTCATGAGCTTCCAAAACAAGGTAAGCATGCTCCATGGCAAGTAACCAATAATTATCTTGAAGATCGAAAGTCATTACAAAATGCTAAATTTGATGATGGTATTCTTCATTTTCACAAACATTCAGATGTAAATACACGTAAGCCAAAGCTAGTGTCTTAAGATTTGAAATAAAAAGGAGGCAAATAGCCTCCTTTTTTATGCATGGTATTAAAGTGTTCTAGAGATTAATTCTTTCATAATTTCGTTTGTACCTGCATAAATGCGGTTTGCTCGGTGGTCAATATAAGCACGAGCAATTGGGTATTCCAGCATGTAACCATAACCACCATGTAATTGAAGGCATTCATCGACTATTTTCGAGAACATATCTGAAATTTTATATTTAGCAGCTGCGGCAGCTTCAACACTCAACTTTTCTTCAAGTTGTAATTCCATACAACGATCTAAATAGGTACGGCAGAAATCAATTTCAGTACGTAGTTCTGCGAGTTTGAAACGTGTATTTTGGAAAGCACTAATTGGCTTGCCAAATGCTTTACGATCTTTTGTATATTGAACAGTATGTGCAAACGCTGCTTCTGCACCAGCTTGGCAGATAATTGCAACCAACATACGCTCCCAGGCTAATTCTTTCATGAGCATAATAAAGCCCATGCCTTCCATGCCTAAAAGATTTTCTTTAGGGACACGAACGTTATCAAAGAAGAGTTCACATGTATCTTGACCTTTCATGCCAATTTTGTTGAGTGGTTTACCTTTAGTAAAACCAGCACGGTCAGCTTCAACAATAATAAGTGATAAATTGGCAGAGCCTTTATCACTGTTGCCTGTTTTACAGACCACGATGGCCATATCACACAAGTAGCCATTGGTAATAAATATTTTTGAACCATTAATCACATATTCATCGCCATCAAGAACGGCTGTTGTTCGAACAGCTTGTAAATCTGAGCCTGTTCCTGGTTCTGTCATGGCAATTGCGGTCACTGTTTCACCAGTTGCCATTTTCGGAAGCCATTTTTGCTTTTGTTCTTCGTTTCCAAAGTTATTGATATAGTTGGCGACAATATCGGAATGTAATGAGAAACCTGTACTTGAGTCCATTGCGTATGCTTGTTCTTCGATAAGAATCATACTGTATAGGCGATCCACACCTGAGCCACCGTATTGTTCTGGCATGGTGGTGCACAGTAAACCTAATGCACCAGCTTTATTCCAAAGATCTCGGTCCACATGTTGTTGTTTTTCATATTTTTCAGTATTTGGTACAACTTCCTTCTCATAGAATTTACGTACCGTTTCACGAAAAGCTTCATGTTCTTCGTTAAATAGATGGCGAGGTAACATATTTGGAATGGGTCGAATAGCACCAGATTGCATTGTATTTCTTCCTTGGTTTGGGCTTGATGTTATGAGTCTAAACATAAGGCAAGCTCATTAGGTCTAACAATGTGATGAATGCTCATTTATAGCTATGAAGTGATAAGTTTGGTCAATTTGAGATTTTTAGCGAACTTTCTTATGTGATCAGGTAAACTAGGCGCACTATCAACGCAGATGGGGAAATAAATGTCTGAAGAAATGACCTTGGAAGAACGTAAAGTAGTTTATCGCGCACGCCGCGGTTTGAAGGAAATTGATGTCTATTTTGACCCGTATGTGAAAAATTATTATTTAAAGGCAGATCCAGCAGAAAAAGCATTGTTTGCTGAATTAGTAGAGCAGGAAGATCCTGATTTACTTGACTGGTTTATGGAAGTATCTGAACCGCCGCGTACAGAATTACGTGATTTTATTCATAAATTAAAGCATTATGTTCATGGCTGATTAGTTTTGATCAACCAATTGAATTTTAAACTGAAATATAGCCGTTTTTCGATTATATTTCAGTTTTTTATTGGCCTATGTTTAGCAGCTCTGTTTTATCAGCTGATACCAATACTCTGGTGGTTAGTTACGGTCTGTTTATTATTTATAAGTTTTATTTTCTTTTTAAAGCGACCACAGCTCGTTCAAATTGCTTATTTAGATCAGAAATTATGGTCACTTAGCTTTCATTCAGAACAAACCATTTCTCGTGTAGAAATTTTAAAAATAATTGATTCTCAGATTTTCATAGTGGTCTATTTTAAGGGTGATAAAACATTAACTTCTGTTATTTGGTTTGATCAAATGTCCTTATCTCAATGGAAACAGCTTAAGACTTTAGAAAAATTCTATTAATTGTTAGACAATTCTACATTTGTATATTTATTTAAAAATATTAAAAATCAATTAATTAAGATTTATTTCTATTTAGAAAATATAAATTGTCTAGTTAAAATACAGAAAAAATAGCAAGAAAGCTAATTGTCCGACAATTTCTCAATATGGTTATTATTCTATCGGTTAAAGTACAAACACCAACGTAAAGTGTGTCGGAGGTCTCAAATGGAGATGCCAACATGGTCGTTCTTGGTCATTGCCATCATTCTGGCAGTGGTGATAGGAAGAGCAGGAACTTTACTCAGGGAACATCTTAATAAAGCTAATCTTAGCAAAGTTAAGAGACAGAGGATGCAAAGGTCGTCGGTCAGTCAATAGTTTAATTGATTAATCGATTCATTTCATCAAGTGTCCGGTTTTTACTGGGTGCGAATGTAGTAAGGAGGTCTCTCATGGAGATTTCAATGTGGATGTTTCTGTTAATTGCAGTTGTTATGGCTGTAGTAGTAGGAAGAGCAGGAACTTTACTCAAGGATTATATAGAACAACAATAATATAAGCCGTTAAAAGCTTATCCCAGTTAATAAGTAGCATGTGCTGAACCGTCGCAATGCTACTTTTTTTTGCCTAAAATTTTTGTTTCCCTGAAAAACTGTCAATTTTATCTCCTGTGAAGTGTGTCAAAGTATAAGCGCTACAATTAGAGTAATTACTCTTTTATTCAAGATATGCATCTGCTAATGTACATCTGAAAAGGAAAAAACAAATTACATCGAGGACAGGAAGATGTCTAAAGTCCAAAAAATAAGCCAAGGTTTGGCGATGAGTTTTCTTGCAGCTTCAGTTTTATCAGGTTGTTCATACGTCGTGAAAAGCGGAGCAAATGTTGCTTTAGGTTTTACGGAAAAGCACGTTGTTCCACCTATTTTGGCAATGCAAGATGCTGAAATGGTTTGTAATACTGGTAGTGCCTTAACTCCTGCAATCATGTCGACTAAAGGGATGGGTGCAGATCCTACTCGTGTTGCTGTCTTAATGTATGCTGCTTCAGGTGTATGTGCGGAAAACCAAGCATTAGAACAGGAGTTACGTTATTTGCGCGCTTCAAAAGCAGGACAAGTAACAGAAGCTCAAGATGCACGTATTGCGCAGAAGCGTTGGGCTGCAATTGCTGCAGAGCGGCAATATACGGGCTATAAATTATTCGCTGATCGTTGGGAATCTAAATATAAGTACCATTTAGGTGACTCTTGTCCAACTATGCGTAGTGACACCGATCAGACTGTATATCTACTTGGAATGATCAGTGGTCTTCAAGCAGTAACAAATGACATTAACTCAGGTGGTTCTGTCAATGTTCCGAAAGATATTGCTGCTATCGTAGAGCGTGGCATGGTTTGTCTTGATAACCAAAAGTTTTGGGGAGCACCAAATGCAACACGTGCGGTGATCTGGACTTTATTACCAGGAGCTAATGAAGGTAAGCCAGACCCGTATGAGACTTTAAAACAGTCAGTGCAAATTGGTGAACAAAAAGGTGTTCGTTTGTCTCACGCACTCTATGCTGTAGCTGCACAAGCAAGTGGTGACGATGCCAAAATCCGTGATGCATTAAAAACTTATGCAGCATCTCAAGCAGATGATAAACCAGTTAATCCGAACTTTAAGTTAATCGATAGTATGGCTGGTTTAATTGTTCGTGGTATTTCTGACCGCTATTGGACTGAGCATACAGGCGTTCGTACAGGTGACGGCGGTATGTCTCATTTCTGGGATGAGAAAAACGAGGGTTCAGCAGAACTGGATGAGTTATTTGACGGTGGGGCTGCATCAGAAGTTCCAGCAGACTCAGCAACTGCACCTGCACAATAAAAAGATCTGAAGAAACTAACTCCTTGCGTTGCTACTTATTTTTCGTATTAATCGTAAGGAGTCTAGTTTTAAAAGGAGTGTGCTATGAAGGATCATGTGCTCAATAAAAAAGTGCTTTTGGTCGCAGGGTGCATTTCTGTTTCTGCATGTCTACAAGTATTTCCAGATTATTTTATTTATTGGCGTGAAAGCTTACTTGGTGAGTTTTGGCGTTTGTGGACAGCGCATTGGGTACATGTGGGGTGGATTCACTTCCTTTTAAATATGATGGCATTTGCGTGTTTGCCCTTCATATTTCCACATACCAAAGTGTGGCACATCTTAATTCTTCTTTTTCTTCTACCACCATTTATTAGCTTGGTGTTCTATTTTTATTTGCCTTATATCGATGCATATGCAGGTCTATCTGGAGTACTTCACGGGATGTATACAGCCGTTGCTCTAGTTTATTTGCAATATCGCAAAGAACGGAATTTTGCATTGTTAGTTTTAGGGCTAATTATTGCCAAACTGGTTTGGGAAAACACCTTTGGACAAACGGGCACTGCACAACTGATTGGTAGTCCTGTTTTAACCGAAGCTCATTTGTATGGTGCGATAGGCGGTGCAATCTTTGGGGGATGCTATTGGCTTATACAGAGATTCAAGTAGGAAGATTGACAATACAAACTGTTAAAAAAGAGATTTTAGTCATTCTTTATTCATAAAGTTTGATGCAAATTTGATCGTTGAATAAAGGGATTGGTAGAAAGGGGATGGACGATACCCCTGACCAAGGAAATTGCATGACTCAGAGCCTTTGTTATGAGGGATTTGAGAGAACAAAATTGGAATATTTATGCAAGAATATCAAGAAAAAAGATCTGGATTAGGTCTGCTGGGTTATATATGGAACGAATGGATCTCAACATTCGTAATCCTCATTTTGCTATTAATGACGCTGATAATTGGTACCGGGGAAATGATCCACGGGCAATTATTACGTATCGGGGAGCGCCTTTATGGTGACCCTGCGATAGGCATGCAATATTCATTTTTGCGTGCTGAACCTGAAAAGCCATCTTGTGATCGAAATCCAAATATTGATGCTCAAGTAAAAGAGCAAATGAAAGCGAATGCATCTGATGATTTCGCAAGCTTCTTTGGTGCTGCCTCAGAAAGTGATGTCCGTGCATCCTTACAAGCCGCACAGCAGCAATGTGAAGATAAATATAAGGCCTACGATAAAACTATTAAATATATTGAGGCAAATCCGGGAGTACGTACATATCGTACGATTGAAACGGGTTTCTTCGGTATATTTAAATTTGGTACAGAGAACCGTGCCATTTTACTGGTCTTTATGGTTTTAATTTCTGCAATTACTGCATCATTGAAATATCACCATATTGGCTTGCGTAATCCAGCAACAAAAATTGATTACAAAGTTTATTCTCTCTTTATGTTGCTTGGTAATGCACTACTAAGTTTTTCTGTGATTAGCCAGTATCGTTCTGTCATTAATTCTGGGGTAACACCTACTTATGAAACAGTAACGATTTACTGGATATGGATGATTCTGTTTGTTGTTCTGAGCTTAATTAGTCTGTATCAATTATTTGTTTCACCTCCACCAAAACGTGAAGGCGGTAACATAGGCTTAGCCTTACTCTCTGTGCCTTTATATGCTTATATGGCACTAATTACAGGTATTGTCTTCACATTCTTTATGGACTATCCAATGGGGCAAGGGATTTACCTTGGTTTGTTGGTTGAGTTCTCAGGTATTTTCTTAAATCTTGCCTTATTTATTTGGGCAGGTATGTTGCTTACACAAACACGTGTTATGGACTTGTTCTTAAATGTACTTCGTCCATGGAACTTAGCGCCAGAAACCTTAACTTGGTTAATTCTGATTGCTGCTGCTGTACCAACAGCTTATACAGGTGCATCAGGGATTTTCGTTATTGCGGCCGGTGCGATTATTTATAAGGAAGTTTGGAATGCAGGTGCTCGCCGTCAGTATGCACTTGCTGTATCTGCAATGTCAGGTTCATTAGGTGTTGTGGTACGTCCATGTCTATTGGTCGTTTTAATTGCCATGCTAGACAGTCGCCATGTTACATCTGATGAATTATTTGGACATGGTATTTACGTATTCTGGTTAACTGCATTTATTTTCTTAGGTGTATCTCTTTTCTTGGCAGAAGAAAAGTTCCGTGTGAACTCACCGAAAGTAGCACTTCCAGGCATGGCACGAGCTTTCGTACCCGTTATTCCATACATCTTAATTACAGTAGTTGTTCTTGCATTTTATAAATATGCATTAGATACCGGAATGAACGAATTTACTGCACCAGTAATTCTGCCACTCGTACTGATTGCGATGATCTTGTACGATAAATTGGTGATGCCTAAAGAGACACCAGCTTTAAATATTCATGAAGCAATTGTTCGTGAACATGAGAAAAAATCTCCGTTCTTACAATCACACGATCCGCATAGTTCGCAGTTCCGTCTTGGTTTTGGTGGTGCATTGCGTTTTGCGACATCAGAAACCGTTGGGCATATCGGTGCCTTAATTATTTTGATGGCATTGTCTGCAAGTGTAGGTGGTTTAATTGAGCGCTCTGAAGTGGTTGAGTTATTACCAACTCATTTAGGTAGTATCTATATATCACTGGCATGTATTGCATTGTTACTTGCTATTATCGGTATGTGTACAGATCCATTTGGTGCTGTAATTTTAGTAGCAGCAACGATTGCTCCTGTAGCTTACGAAAATGGTATTCATCCAATTCACTTCTGGATGATTGTATTGGTTGCATTCGAATTTGGTTATGTAACACCACCAGTTGCCTTAAACCATCTATTAACACGGTTATCCGTTGGAGATGATGAGGTCAATGCTGCGGATGTGGAAGCAAAAGAGAAATACACAAGTTTCTATTACCGATATGAGCGCTGGTTATTACCAATTATTGTCTTGTTCTCATCGTTGGTATTGGTAACTTATGCTCCATTAGTACTGAAACTTTTTGGTTGGTACAAATAGTTTTAAATGTATAAACCTACTAAAAACACTCTCTTTAAGGGAGTGTTTTTTTATGGTGAGTTTTTAAATAAGCCAGTTTCTAATTAATAAAAAAAGCTAGTTCAAGGTGAACTAGCTTTTTTACGTTATCTTTAGATTTAGGCAAAAGCTATTGTTGTTTAACCTGAGCTTCGAGCAGCTTTACTTGCTCTTCTTTTAGCTTAATAAGTTGATCTGCATCAGCATGTTGAGCTTTTAAAGTCGCTTCCTGATCTTGTAGTTGATGGTTAATATCATTGAGCTTAGAAACTTCTTCTTTTGCTAAAGATTCTTGAGCTGGAACAGGCTGTTTGAGCACATCTTCATTCACAAGCTGCTGAGAGCTAGCAGTTTGTATTTGAGCGACAGGCTCAGAACTTGCTGAGGGTGCTGTAGGTTTTTCAGGAGCAGGTGTCGATACAGGATGAGGATCGACCATCGGTGCTGGCGATTCAGTTTTTTTAAAAAACCATTGTGCTGCGAAAAAAAGCACTGCCAGAATGCTTAAGCCCCCAATTAAAATCCACAAGAGTTTTGAGTTTTGTTTTCTTTGTAGTGGCATCTTTAAGACCTTTAGTCAGAACGACGAGGCTTGAACTGTATTACTCCAACTTCATCAGGTATAGCCGGTGTTTCCGGTTCATCAACATGAGTCGGACGATTTTCGCTATAACCGCATTCGATACATTCAATCCATTCGTCTTCAACGGTGGTTAGCATGACAATCCGATCTATGGCTTCACATTTTGGACATTTAGCCCCAGCAATGAAACGTTTTTTCATCTTTATCACCCTAACCACACGATCAATTTAGGCCCATAGTTTAAGCGGTTTTGTTGTCGTTCGTCCAACCTTGATGACGTAACAATGCATCAATTTTGGGTTCACGACCACGGAAATTGACAAATGCTTCAAGAGCAGTATCTTTCCCACCTACAGCTAAAATTGCTTGACGGAATTCTTTACCTGTTTGAGTGTTGAAAATACCTTCATGTTCAAAGCGGTCAAATGCATCACTTGCTAAAACTTCTGCCCACTTGTAAGAGTAGTAACCCGCCGCATATCCGCCTGCAAAAATATGGCTAAAGCTATGTTGGAAACGGTTGTAATCAACAGTTGGTACTACTGAATATTGTTGGCGTATATCATTTAATGTCTCTTGGATTTGCTCGCTATTCAACGCAGGAGTCTTTGTGTGAATAGTTAAGTCAAACAGTGCAAATTCAAGTTGACGTAAAGTTTGCATACCAGATTGGAAGAAACGCGCATTTAATAAAGCATCAAGTAATTCCTGAGGTAAGGTCTGTTTACTCTCAATGTGCTCACTTAAAACATCAAGACTTTCTTTATCCCATGACCAGAATTCCATAAACTGACTTGGTAACTCGACTGCATCCCAAGCGACGCCGTGAGTACCTGCAACCGAGATATTATCTACTTCAGTTAGCATATGGTGTAAACCATGTCCAAATTCGTGGAACAAAGTGATAACTTCATCGTGAGTCAGTAAGGCTGGCTGATTACCTACAGGTGGAGTGAAATTACACACCATATAGCAAATTGGTTTTTGTAAACCATGAACAGTTTGCATACGTGAGCGGAAGCCGCTCATCCATGCACCGCCGCGTTTACCGGTACGTGCATATAAATCAAAGAAGAACCCGCCAACCACTTGGCCTTGGTCCTCTAACTCAAAATAACGAGCATCTGGATGCCAAACAGGAGCTTCACGTTCAACGATATTAATGCCGTATAAGCGCTGCACAATATGGAATAAACCCTGAATGACTTTCGGAGCAGGGAAGTAAGGCTTTAATGCTTCTTGAGACAAATTGAACTGTTGCTGTTTGAGTTTTTCAGAATAGTAGGTCGTATCCCAAGGTTTGAGCTCGTCAATTCCATCTTGTTTGGCAATTGCTTGTAGCTCAGCAACTTCTTGAAGAGCAGGTGTACGTGCATGCTCAGCTAAGTCCGCTAAAAAGTCGTGAACTGTTTTGACATCAGGTGCCATTTTGCTAGCAAGAGAATATTCAGCGTAGTTATTGAAACCAAGTAGTTTTGCCATTTCTTGGCGGAGGCTCAAGATTTCTTCCATAATTTTGCTGTTATCAAATTCAGTTTGTTCAGACTGATCTGATGCACGAGTGACATAAGCTTTATATAGTTCTTCACGTAATGCGCGATCATCTGCATAGGTCATGACCGCAAAATAAGCTGGAAAATCTAAAGTCGCTACTGCTTGGTCAAGCTCGCGCTGTTTGCCGTACTGCTTTAATAATTCAATATTACTTTCTGGAAGACCTTTTAACTGATCTTCTGTAAGTGGTTTAAAGTAGGCCTGTGTCGCATCAAGTACGTGGTTGGAGAAGTCAGAAGAAAGCTGCGAAAGACGTGCAGAAATTTCTGCATAGCGTTTTTTCTTTTCACCTTCTAGAGCAACGCCAGAAAGCTTGAAATCACGTAGTGCGAGGCGGATGGCACTTTGTTGCGCAGTGCTAAGTGTTGTATAGCTCTGACCATCATGAATATGTTGGTAAGTCTGATATAGCGCCGTATGTTGACCTAGTTGAGTGTAATATTCACTTAAAGCGGGTAAGAGTGACTGATAGACTTCTCTGGTTTCTGCATTACTCATCACTGCATTTAAATGCGATAAAACACCCCATGATTCACTGAGATTATTTTCAAGGGTATCAATTTGTTCAAGTACAGCAAGTTGCTGGTCTGTGTCAGAAGGTGCAGCTGTAAGTGTGTTTAAGAACTCTTGTCCTGCTTGAATCGCTTGTTGAATATCTTGTTTTAAATTATCTAATGTAATTTGGTCAAAGCGGGGAGTAGGTAGAGTCGCTTGCTGTAAAGTCATTGCTAATAGCCACATTATTTTTTAAACATAGTATTAGATGTAGGTATTGTTAGGCAGGAAATCAAGCTTAAATTGAAAATAAACGTTCTAAAAATATTAAGCCCCCATGTTTGGGAGCTTAATAACAAAGAATAAAAACATTTATGAATTAGTCAGCCTTAGACTTGGCATTCGACTTTTTCTTTTTTGGTTTCGCTTTTTTCTTTACTTTTTCTGGCTTAGCCTCTGCTTTAGTAGCGGTTTTTTTACCAGACTTTTTAGTATATGAACTTGGTTTACCTTTTTCCTTCTTTTTACGGACAGGTTTTTCACCATCATTTGAAGTGGTAGGTGGTTTACCAAAAACCTCTTCAGTTGCTTGGGTTGATGTTCTGGTTGTACGTGGGGCACGACTGCGAACTACTCGTCCAGCATGGGTGACTTGCTGAATAAGTTGAAAATCGATCTTACGTTCTTCTAGATTTACACCAGCAACCTGAATCTTAACTTCATCACCTAAACCAAAGACCTGACCACGATTTTGTCCAATAAGGTTTTGACTCGCTTGATCATAAATAAAGAAGTCATCGCCAAGCTGGCTAATATGAATCATGCCATCGACATATAAGTCTTTAAGAGTAATGAATAGACCAAATTCAGTGACAGCACTCACAATACCAATGAACTCATCACCTAAGTGCTGTTGCATATAGTGACACTTTAACCAAGTCGTTACACTACGAGATGCTTCATCAGCACGACGCTCGGTTTGAGAGAAATGTTCACCAGCATCATCTAAAGCTGCACCAGAGAGTGGAGACGGCTTTTGTTTTAAATGAGCTTTAATTGCGCGATGTAACAATAAGTCTGGATAGCGACGAATTGGGGAGGTGAAATGCGTATAAGCTTCATAAGCTAAACCATAGTGACCGGCATTTTTTGCACCATAGTAAGCTTGCATCATTGAGCGTAATAACACTGCATGAATGCTTGGCGCATCAATGCGGTCTTTAGTTGCCTCAATAACTTTTTGATAATCTGCTTGAGTTGGTTGGTCAGGGAACGGTAAGCCAAGAAGTTTTACAAAGTCTTTTACTTTCTGAATACGTGAGAACTCAGGCGCTTCGTGTACGCGATATAACATTGGAACATCATGTTCTAATGCATATTCAGCCGCAGCCACGTTAGCAAGCAACATGCATTCTTCAATAAGTTTGTGTGCTTCATTACGTGTGCGAGGCAAAATTTCTTTAATTCCACCTAGCTCATCAAAAGTCATATACGTTTCAATGGTTTCAAATTCCATTGCATGACGATCAGCACGTAAATTTTTCAAAATCTGATAAAGCTGGAAAAGCGTATTGAGCGATTTGTGAATATCACGATCTTTTGGAATTGCGTCGGTTGCGCCGTCAAAGTATTGCGCTACCTGCGTGTAGGTCAAACGAGCTTTTGAATGCATGACCGATGGATAAAACTCATAACCCGTTACACGACCAGTACGGGAGAGTTTCAGGTCACAAACCATACATAAGCGATCTACATGCGGGTTAAGTGAACATAATCCGTTTGATAATGCTTCTGGTAGCATTGGTAATACAAAATGAGGGAAGTAAACCGAAGTACCACGTTTTTCCGCTTCCTCATTAAGAGCTGAATCTAAGCGCACATAATGGCTCACATCGGCAATTGCAACTACAACGCGATAACCCCCACCTGGACGTTTTTCTGCATACACGGCATCATCGAAATCTCGTGCGTCTTCACCATCGATTGTGACAAGCGCTAAATCTCTTAAATCAACTCGACCTTCACGGTCTTGTGCAGAAGGTTCTTTAAAACTTTCAGCTTCTTTTATAACTTCATCTGGAAATTCGTAAGGTAAGCCAAACTCAAGAATGGTCTGCGGGATAATAATTTCGGTATCCGCTTTATCTGCCATAGATTGAATAATATGCGCTGTTGCAAACTCTTCACGGGTTGGGTAGGTATCTATAGCAATACGAAGCATGTCGCCAACATTTGCGTTGGCATGTGCAACTAATTCTTTTTCTAATGGAATCGGTTGGTGCTGATTTGGATTATTAGGTTGAATAAAGTATTCACCGTCGTGTATAGACAATTTACCAATTAACTGTTTTACACGGTGCTGTAGAACCTCGGTAATGAAACCCCACGGTTTACCTTTACGATCTACTGATGTCTGTCGAACTCGAACCCGATCACCATTAAAGACTAAGCGTAATTCACGTTCAGGAAGTAAAAGGTCATTTTGCCCGTCAATATGAGCGGTACCTAAACCTTTACTATTAATATAGACAGTCGCTTCATAAGTGGGTTGGTCTGCCACCAACTGAAACTTAAACCCGTCTTTCATGATTTGACCATCACGAACCATTGCACTTAAGCGATGACTAAGAGCTTCGATACTTTTCTGGTCTTGAATATGAAAGTGGTCAACAAGTTCTGCATGGGATTGTGGTGTCTGCAATTGCTCCAATGTATCTAAAATAAGAGTACGGCTTGGAATCGGATTGTCATAACGTTCAGCTTCAGCTTTCGCTTCGGGGTCAGCCCAGTTTTTTGTCATGTCTTTTGGTTTCACGCTTGGCAGATAAGTTTAGCATAAGTCATGCAGACCCGAACTGCACGTTTAGGTTTGCAATAATGTGTATGCACTACTGTATTTTAATGAAGAAATAATATCTATCTTAACAAGCGTTTGATCGAAAAAGATGAAAATAATAAGGAAATTGCTTAAAAAATAATTCATTGAACTAAAAAACAAGAAAATTTCACTATGATGACTTGAACAATAGGGTTTTAGTTTGTATTATGGCGGCTCGTTCCGGTGAGGTGGATGAGTGGCTGAAATCACTTCCCTGCTAAGGAAGCATACCTATTACTGGTATCGAGGGTTCGAATCCCTCTCTCACCGCCATTTACTTAATGCGCTCATAGCTCAGCTGGATAGAGCACTTGGCTACGAACTAAGGGGTCGGGAGTTCGAATCTCTCTGAGCGCACCAAGTAAAATAGAACGAATCGCTGAAAGGCATACAAGTTACGCGCTCATAGCTCAGCTGGATAGAGCACTTGGCTACGAACTAAGGGGTCGGGAGTTCGAATCTCTCTGAGCGCACCAACTTGAAGAATTAACCGCTTTTATAGCGGTTTTTTTGTGTCTGCTATTTAGTAATTTTTAAAAATTTAAATTTATAACTTTTTAATTATATTAGAGATAATCATAAATGAATCTGGCTTTATTTGATTTTGACGGCACGATAACCCATAACGATACTTTTAGTTTGTTCCTTAAATTTTCTTTGAGCAGGAAAACTCAAATACTTGGTGGTATTCGACTTGCACCTTATATTGCGGGCTATAAGTTTGGCTGGGTAACGGATAGAACTATACGGACCAAGCTCTGTCAGGTGGGATATGTTGGTTATAATGCCGATTCTCTGAAACATATAGGACAAGAGTTTGCTAATAAAGTAATTCCTACCTGTATTCGTGAAAATGCACTAGAACGTATTCTCTGGCATAAACAGCAAGGGGATCAGGTTGTTGTTGTATCTGCTTCGTTAGGGGTTTATTTAGAAAGTTGGTGTCAGTCATTAAACTTAGATGTTATTTGTAATCAACTTGAGATACATAATGGTGTCTTGACTGGTCATTTTATTAATGGTGATTGTGGTTATTTAGAAAAAGTAAATAGAATAAAAAATAAATATGATTTAACCAAATATTCTACTATTTATGCTTATGGTGATACTCCTAATGATTATCCGATGTTAGGGTTAGCGCATAAGAAATATTATAAATGGCAGGAAATGCATTAATATTAATTAATCTTTAAAAATATATACAAAAATAAAGCCACTATAAATAGTGGCTTTATTTAATTTTATTAAAGAGTGTGTGAAGAGCTATCTAAGAAATTATCAGTAAGTAATGATTGAGGAACTAAAGTATGAACCGTATTTGTTACGCTTGATACTGTAGAAGTTACTCCTCCTAAGTTACCTGTTAATCCACCTAATAGCCCAGAAATCACATCTGAGCTACCTGTGCCAGTTACACCACCAGTTAAGCTACCTACGATATCTGTTACGATGCCAATAGGATTGCTGCCAGCTGTACCGCCAGTTACGCCACCAATGATATCGGTAACTGTACCAAGTGCATTGCCACCAGTTAAACCACCAAGAAGATCAGTAACTACACCGAGTGGGTTATCGCCACCAACACCACCAGTTACGCCGCCAATAGCGCCAGTCGCACCAACAAGAATGTCAGTTAAAATACCAGTCGCAGTTGTACCATTTGTAATGAGTGTGTTGACAATACCAGTTGCATGATCAGTTGCACCTTGGATATTACCGCCCACTAAATCAGATACAACCTCAAGCGCACCATTCACTGTATCGTGAGACGTTTCAAAAGTTAAAGTGCCAAGATGAGCAATATCGGTAACAGGATGTTCCGTTTGAGGGAGTACGCCAACTACAGTGTCAGCAACAGTATTAATTGCTGTATTAATAATACCAGTTTTTAAAGTTTCCACGCCCTGAAGAACATCGATACCACTTTGGACCACATCAATTACTGGAGATATAGGAGATGTGCCGTCACCAATAATACCGCCAGTTACACCGCCAAGAATGTCAGTAACAGT